>JAISAF010000015.1 GCA_031266855.1 Spirochaetales bacterium | reverse complement strand
AAAAAAAACTCAGGCCGCGTCTATACAGGCATGAACGACATCAGGCCCCTCTTTGAAAACTATGACTGCGTTTTTACCTCCTTCGGCATTACCCCCTACGAAGTCCTCAAAGCCGGCCGCCTCCCCATCCTTGTCAACCCCAGCGCCTACCACGAAAAACTTACCCGCAAAGCGGGCTTCTATTCCCTCGGCATCAAAAGAATCTCAAAAAACCGCCTCAAAAAAATCCAAACCCATCCCCGCCAGGCCCTTTCCCGGCTCGAAAAAAAAATTATCCCCGCAGGGGATTTCGCCACAATCCTTGAAAACTTCTCCCCGCACTCAGGCCCCCTCTGCCCGGCCTGCGGCAGTACGCGCAGACAGCCCCTCCACCGCGGCCCCGCCGCCACGTTTTTCCGCTGCGGCTCCTGCGGTATGCGCTACCGGGAAGGCTTTTCCAGCGAAACCGTCCACTACGGCACAGACTATTTTTTTGAGGATTACCGCCGCCAGTACGGAAAAACCTACCTCGAAGATTTCCCCGCCATTACGGAGTTCTCCCGGCGCAGGATCGGCATCCTGAAATCCCTCTGCGGCAGCCTCGAAAACAAAACCCTCCTCGACATCGGCTGCGCCTACGGCCCCTTTGTCCTGTGCGCCCGGCAAGCGGGCTGCCTCCCCCTGGGCCTGGACATAGCCGAACAGGCCGTACATCACGTGCGCGCAAACCTCAATATCCCAGCCATCCACGGGGATTTCCTCACGCTGGACACTGCCAGCATCGCCCCCGGCGGCCCCTTTGACATCATTACCCTGTGGTTTGTCATCGAACACTTCCGCGCCGCCGGCGAGCTCCTGCGAAAAGCGGCCAGCCTTCTCAAACCAGGCGGCCTCCTCGCCTTTTCCACCCCCAACGCCAGGGGAGTAAGCGGCCGCTTCTTTCCCCGGACTTTCCTGGAAAAAAGCCCCCCCGACCACTACACAATCTGGGACGCCCCCACAGCCCGCCGCGTTCTGGCGCGCTTCGGCTTCAAAGTCCGCACAATCCGTTTCACGGGCCACCACCCCCAGCGCTTTCCCCGCCCCGCGCGCCTTCTCCTGCGCCAGGCGGGCTGCGCCATACTCAGCCGGCTATTCGGCCTCGGCGATACATTCGAAGTATACGCGGAGAAAATACCATGAACAATAAACAAAAAACCATTATGATCCTCGGCGCCGGAACCATGCAAATCCCCGCCCTCACCACAGCGCGGAAAAAAGGCTGGCGCGTCATCGCCATGGACGGCAACCCCCGCGCCCCCGGCATCCCCATCGCCGATATATTTGAACCCATTGACCTGCGCGAACAGGAAACCCTCCTCGCGCGCGCGCGCTTTTATAAAGAAACAAGCGGCCTCGACGGCATCTTTACCGCCGGAACGGACTTCTCCGTATCCGTCGCCTTCATTGCGCAAAACCTCGGCCTCCCCGGCATCCCCATACAGGTTGCCCAAAACGCCACAAACAAAGCCCGCATGCGGCAGCTTTTCGCCACACACCACATACCCAGCCCCGCCTTCATCTCCTGTACCGCCAGCGAATTCGACAAACTCTCTACATTCAACGGCAGCTTCCCCGTAGTAGTCAAACCCGTAGACAACATGGGCGCGCGCGGCGTACAAATGGTCACAGACCCCTCCCGCCTGCAAGCCGCCTGCGAAAAAGCCCTCACCTTTTCCCGCACAGGCGCCATCATCGTCGAAGAACTCATCAACGGCCCGGAGTTCAGCGTTGATGCCCTCGTCTACCAGGGACAAATACACGCCTTCGGCATCGCCGACCGCCACATATACTTCCCCCCGTTTTTTGTCGAACTCGGCCACACCTTCCCCTCCAGCGCCCCCAAGGAAATCCTCGAAAACGTCGAAGAGGTTTTCCGCCGCGGCATACAAGCCCTCGGCATTGACAACGGAGCCGCCAAAGGAGACATCTTCCACACCAGCCGCGGCGCCGTTGTCGGCGAAATAGCCGCCCGGCTCTCCGGCGGATACATGTCCGGCTGGACCTGCCCCTACGCCTGCGGCCTCGACATAACAGAAGCCGCCATGAACATCGCCCTCGGCCTCCCCCCCGGCGACCTGGGCCCCCGCAAAGCCTGGACCTCAGCCGAACGCGCCTTCATCTCCATCCCCGGCGAAACAGCCGGCGTACTCGGCCTCAACCAGGCGCTCGAAGTTCCCGGCATCCAGGACATCTTCACCCGCGCCGAACCCGGTTCCCCCCTCAAGTTCCCCGAAAACAACGTCGAAAAATGCGGCAACGTTATCTCCGCCCTACCCAAACGCAAAGACGCCATCGCCGTAGCTCACAAAGCCGTCTCCCTCATCACAGTACGCCTGAAACCCTCAAACAAAGAAACCGCCGCCTTTCTCTTCGCCAGCCCAGCCGCCCCCTGGCCGCCCCCCGCCTTTCCCATCCCCGAAAACCTGCGCCAGCGAATCACCTCGATGCCCCCCCTGCTCAGCCCCGCCAGCGGAAAAACCCTCTCCCTCGGCCCCTTCCGCGCCACGGCCCTGGACTACAAAGAAGCCGCCCGGCTCAAGGACTGGAACCACCGCGGCATAGCCGCCACACTCAGCGCCCTCACAAAAATCCTAAAAAAAACCGCCCCCCCCCCTGGACACGCAGCCTCGTCCTCGGCCGGATCTTCTGGCAAGCCCTCACCCGCGGCGGACTCCAGGGCGCCCTCTGGCTCTTCGACACTCTCGAACAGGAAAAAACAGCCGAAAATATACAAGAGAGAATAAAAGCGTGGAAAGCCTGAAAATAAAGATTTTACCACAGCAAAAAAACAATCCCCCCGCACGGCAGCCGTATTCATTTTTTCCGGGCGCCTTTTTTGCTCCGCAAAAAACCGGGCTTTCCGCTCCAATCTTTTTTACCGCTTGCGCGGTAAAAAAGGATTTCCGCTGCAATCCCTGGCGCGAAGACCGGCGGCGGTTTCGCGAACGCGAAACCGCCGGTAAACCCGTAACCCCCAAAAGAAAACCTCCCGCCGCCGCCAGACTCCTGAAAGCCTATTCACTACCTGAAAAAAACCTGGGTTCGCAAGGGGGGGCTGGCCGCGAATTTGCACTCGCAAATTCGCCGTCCGCCGCTGGGCGCGCGCAAGGGATTGCAGCGGAAAGCCCACAGGAAGCGCTTATGCGCTTCCGAGGACTTGCAGCGGAAAGCCCGGTTTTTGGCGCGAAGCGCCAAAAAGGCGCCCGAATTCCGAAGTACACATGGGTTTTTGAACAGGCTCTGAAACGCCTCCGCGCGTACCTCCTGCTGGCATTCTGTTTTCTAACCGCTGCTGCGCTGCCCGCCGCGGAAAGCCGCGCCCTGGTCAAATTCCTTGACGAATCCGGCATAGAACTTTCCTGGGAACCCTACCTTGAAACAGGCCGGCTCTCCTTCGGCTATCAAACCGTATCCTTCCGGCTCGGCGAACCCTGGCTGCTTCTGGACAGCGAAGGCAAAATTCCCTGCGAAGCCCTTCAAAAAAATAACGGGACACTCCTCATCCCCGAAACCACGGAGAAAGTGCTGCGCGGCATCTTTTTCCCGCCCCGGCCCGCCGGCCCGCGCATCGGCGCTATATTCATTGATCCGGGCCACGGCGGCAAAGACCCCGGCACAATAGGCCGCCACACAATTGATGGAAAAACCGTGGTAATCAACGAAAAAGACATCGTTCTGGACACCGCGCTTTTCCTGGGAGACATGCTGAAAAAAGGCTTCCCCGGCAGACAGGTCGTTTTCTCCCGAACCACCGATACCTACCTTACGCTTGAGGAACGGCCGGAAAAAGCCCACGCGGTAAAACTGGGCGAAGATGAAGCCATCGTTTTTGTTTCCATCCACGCAAACGCATCGCTCAATCCCAAGGCAAAAGGCTATGAAGTCTGGTATCTTCCCCCCACATACCGGCGCAGCCTTTTAAGCGAAGCCGATGTTGACAGGGACAACAGGGAAATCCTTCATATTATGAATGACATGCTGGAGGAGGAGTTTACCCTGGGAAGCGTTTTCCTGGCCCGCAACATTCTCAAAGGTTTCGACCAGACAGTAGGCAGCCTTTCGGAAAACCGCGGCCTGAAAGACGAATCCTGGTTCGTCGTGCGCAAAGCCAGAATGCCCTCCGTCCTGGTGGAAATCGGCTTTGTGACGAATCCCGGCGAAGCCAAACTTCTCTACGACAGAAACCACTTGAAGAAGATTGCCCAGGCAATCTATAGTGGTATCCAGACATTTATCCGGCAGTTTGAAGGAGGAGGAGTTTCCGGGCTGTGAGTTTATTTTCAGGTACGCAAAAAAATATTCTGGTATCAGGAGGGGCGTTTTTTCTGCTGTTTCTTGCGGCTATGATTTTCTTCTTCGACGAAGGCCGCGCGCGGATAAACTGCATCATTTTCTTCCCGCAATCCGCGCGGGAAGGGCTTACCGGGGAACCCCGGCGTATATACCGGCAGGAGAGCGCCGAAGAGGATCTCGGGCTTCTGGTACGCGAAATGATTCTGGGGCCTATGGATATACGCAATACGAATATGTTTCCGCAAAACACCCGTCTGCGTTCGGTTTTTATCCGGGACGCCGTGGCCTATCTTGATTTTTCTCCTGAAATTATATTCTTTGATAATCGTACCCGCCTGAGTTTTGACGAACTCCTGGCCGCGGTACACAGGACTGTGCTTTTCAATTTCCGGGAACTTTCGGGCCTCGTGATTACAATTGACGGTCAGATCCCCGGAGCCGTCTCATTTTTACGGAACGGAGGATAAAAAACACTTAAAAAAAGATTCGCGAAAAAGACATTAAAAATCTGCGAAAAAACGTTGACAAAAAAAATACAGTTTGTATAATAGTATATGTATCTCTGTCATGTTAAAGGAGCATGCAATGAAACGTGTTATAGCTATAATTATCACCACATTCATGATGGCCGGTATTGTTGCCGCGGAAGAAGGCGCGGAAGTTCTGATCGACTTCGATCAGCTCTCCGCCGACTTCACCATTAGCGATCCCAACATTGGCGATCACCAGGAGAATCAGCGAACAATTGTTGATTTCAGCAGGGAGGCCGGTTCCACTTTCTCCGAGCAGGACCGGGCTATGATGAAAACCTCTCTGGCAATTAAAAACTGGGAAGTCCGGCTCTCTTCATCTTCCCGTACTGTTGTAAACCAGGAATACTCTCTCGCGAAACAGGCGACGGTCCGGGACGAGGAGGATGTCCCCGAGGCGCATTTCCGCGGGAAAAACGTTCTTGGTGTACGGATTCATTTTCCAACAGAAATGCACAACGCCTGGGCAGTTATAAAACCGCCTTTCGAGATTCCCGCCTATCAGGACAAAACCACTATGGGCAACGACGGGCAAATGACTGTTACCGATGAAGACCGGGGCAAGGGCGATATGTTCACCAATATCGGTATCGTAAAGAATGTCGGTGTTCTGAAAACCGTGGATCTAAACGTTCACGGCCTGAATTTCCCCCACAAGATCAGTATTATTGTGAAAAATTCCAACAACGAGGAACAGGAAATCCTTATGGGCCACTTGCAGTTTGACGGCTGGCGGAAACTCCACTGGGACAACCCCAACTACATTTTCGATGTCCGCAACCGTAACCTCATTCCCTATCCTCTCTATCCCAAAACCGCGCCAATGATAAAACTCACAGGCATTCGGATTTACCGCGACGGCATGCACGAAGGGGATGATTTTATCGGCTATATTAAGGATATCAGTATTACTTTTGACAGGGCTGTCAAGACCGGCCTGCGCGATATCGACGACGAAGCGGTCTGGGGCATCCTGCAAAAACGCGAGGAATCCCGCCGCAACGCGGAACTCCGCCGTTTAGGCAACATCCAGGTTTTGCGCTATCTTGAAGTCCAGAAGATGTACCACGAAGATCAGCAGCCTCCTCAGGGCGGGCAGCAACAGCAGCCGCAATAAGGAAAGCGCGTCCCGGCGTTTTCGCACGGGGAGTAGAAATCACACGCCCGGCACTAGCCGGGCGTTTTTTTATGTTCCAGGAAACCCGCCCGGCGCAGGCGGATTAGAAGCAAGCGTCTGCGCTTGCGGCTTTGGAACCTAAAAAGGCGCCAGGTACATTTTTATGTATTACTTAATAGCTGTATATTTTAGAATATGCCATCAAAAAAGATGCCTGGCACTTTTTGGACTTGTCATTCAAAACTATTCGGCAATTCCCTTTATCTTTTAACTTCTTTTCCTTTTTCGACTTCGCGGTAAATTTTTCTTTTAAGACCCCATTTTTCTTCACTGACAGGCCCCGGCTAACAGTGGTTTTTGATATGAGCCTAAACTGAGAATTGCTGCCGGGGATATGCCTTGATTTTTTTTCCCATTTGCGGAATTATACAATATAGTATATTATTAAGAGTGATAAAAAAGTAAATATATGGAAACTGAAAAAGAGAAAAAGACATACAGATTACTGACCCGGAGTGACTTTGACGGGCTTGTCGCCGCGGTGCTGCTGAAACATCTTGGGATTATTGATGACATTATGTTTGTTCATCCCAAGGATATGCAGGATGGCAGGATCAAGGTTTCGGGGCGGGATATTGCCACGAATCTGCCATACGTCGAGGGTCTTGCGTTGTGTTTTGATCATCACGAGAGCGAGGCGCTGCGGGGTTCCAAACGGGACAATCATATTATTGACCCGCAGGCGCATTCGGCGGCGCGTGTTGTGTGGGATTACTATGGCGGGGAGAAGGTTTTTCCGATTCTTTTTTTGCCGATGATTGAGGCCGCGGACAAGATTGATTTTGCTGATTTGACTATGAGCGAGGTGATGAATCCTTCGGGCTGGGTGCTTTTGGGTTTTATAACCGATTCGCGAACGGGGCTTGGGCGTTTCCGGGAGTTCAATGTATCCAATTATGATTTGATGATGCGGCTTATTGATTTGTGCAGGACAAAGGAGATTGACGATATTCTGGAGCTTCCCGATGTAAAGGAGCGGATCAATCTGTATCATAAGCATGAGGAACTCGCGCGCAGGCAGTTGGCAAAATGTTCCCGCATCGAGGATAAAGTCTTGATTATTGATTTGCGGAAAGAAGAGACTATTTACGCGGGGAACCGTTTTACCCGTTATGCGCTGTATCCCGAGACGAATCTGAGTATACAGGTTATGTGGGGCAGGGAGAAAAGGAATACTGTTATTGCTATGGGGAAGTCCATTTTTAACAAGACTTCGCGGGTAAATATTGGGGCGCTTACTTTGGGGTTTGAAGGCGGCGGGCACGCGGGCGCGGGTACCTGCCAGGTGGACAATGATAAGGCGGATGATGCTTTGCGGGAGATTCTTGAGCGCATTCGTAAGGCTGAAAGCGGCGCGCAGTAATACAGCATGACAGATGAATTACGCAGGGAAGAGATACGCCGGGAAATAGAAAGGCGGCTGACGTTTGCTATTATCAGCCATCCCGACGCGGGGAAGACCACCATTACGGAGAAGCTGCTTTTGTTTGGCGGCGCCATTCACGCAGCCGGGGCTGTTAAGTCAAAAAAAAATACACGGGCAACGACATCCGATTTTATGCAGATGGAACAGGAGCGGGGGATTTCCATTTCCACATCGGTTATGGGTTTTGAATACCGCGGGCGGAAAGTGAACCTGCTGGATACGCCGGGTCACGCGGATTTTTCCGAAGATACCTACCGTACGCTGAGCGCTGTTGACAGCGCCCTTATGGTTATTGATTCGGTTAAGGGTGTTGAGGAACGCACCCGCAAACTTTGTGAAATCTGCCGCATGCGCAAAACTCCGATTATTACTTTTATGAACAAGATGGACCGCGAGGGGCGCGAACCGATAGAGCTTTTAGACGAGGCGGAGGAAGAGCTGGATATTACTGTGTGCCCGATGAGCTGGCCGGTGGGCCGCGGCCGGGAGTTCAAGGGAGTATACAGCCTGTATGAAAAGAAGCTTATATTTTTTAATCCGCACGGCAGGCAGGAAGGGGACGCTCTTGTCGAAATTGCCAGCCTGGATGATCCGCGGCTTGACCGGATGGCGGGAAGTCTCGCGAAAAAACTGCGCGAGGAAATTGAACTTATTCAGGGCGTGTATCCGCCCTTTGACCGGGAACAGTATCTTGCGGGATTGCAGACCCCGGTGTTTTTTGGCAGCGCTTTGAATAA
>JAISAF010000396.1 GCA_031266855.1 Spirochaetales bacterium | reverse complement strand
TATGCATTATCATCATAATTATTTATTGGGGTTACTTTCCATGGTTCTATACTCCATTCACTTCTAAAATCACTATTTACTGGATAATTTTTTTCTATTAGATTAAAATTTTCCTTAATATATTCAGAATAGTCATCTGGTAATGCAAATACTGTAAATGAATATCCATCACCTAAAAACAAACTTCTTGGAGAATCATAATTATATAAATATTCTTTCAGATAAACGCTCTTTCCAAAAATAGCATTTGTTTGTCCCTTCGTCCATGTCATTGTCCTGCATGAAAATAAAAATAATATCATTAAGAGCCAAAAGAAATCTTTTCATTATTATCTCCTTAATAAAAATTATATATTAAGTTTTTTTCTTTGTCAATAAAGTTTAATTTTCCAATCTTATTTTTTAAACTGTCCGCTAAATTCCCGGATTTTCCATACAGAATATCTAACTGGTTTTCAATTTTCAGTATATCTTCCATAAAATTAAGGTCGAAGAAGCAAAAAATGAAGAGGAAATGAGGCTTTACACCAGAACTTATTTGACTTTTTCGACTTTGCGGTTAAAATTTTATTTTCTTGTCATAGTACTGAATTTCGCAAGGCTGGAGCCTTGCTTTTATTTCGGCGTAGTCTGGAGACTACGCCGAGCGCGGATTTTTGACGGGCAAAAATCCGCATCCTGTTTTTATGGTTACAGTTAGCCGCTGGTGCGTGCGCAAGGGATTGCAGCGGAAAGCCCGCAGGATTTGCATTGGCAAATCCGAGGACTTGGAGCGGAAAGCCCGGTTTTTTTGCCCGCGCCAGCGGGCAAAAAAATGCGCCCAATAAAAAGAGAAAACTTACCTAATTTTGTTTTGTCTTCGATCTGCTTACGGCTTTCAGCCGCATGTGCGCTCTTTTCAGTTTTGCTTTGGCAGTGGCGGTTTCAAATTTCAGGATACGGGTTTTCAGGGTTTCCTCGGCGTCGTCTTTGGCGGTTTGGGCGCCCTGCTCGTCTATTTCGTCGGGCCATTCGGCGGCTTCCACAAGGAGAACGGTTTTGTGGGTTTTTACTTCAAGAATGCCTTCGGTAATAAAGGCTTCCTTCCAGTTGCCGTGCTGGTCCTGAATTTTCAGGATGCCGGTAGCCAGGGGAGCGGTAAACGGGGCGTGATTTATAAGGATACCCGCTTCGCCGTCGATAAGGGGGGCTACGAGGCTGCGGACTTTTTCGGAAAAGAAAAGCCGGTGTGGCGTATGGACTTCGAGGGTAAAGGGTTCGGGCATTTTTCAGTTCCCGGCTTTTTGCAGGACATCATCAATACCGCCGGCCATAAAAAAAGCCTGGTCTGGAATTGAATCGCATTCACCGTCAAGGATCATCTTAAAACCGCGGACAGTGTCCGCCACAGATACGTAGCGGCCCGGAATGCCCGTGTAGCGCTCCGCCACAAAGAAGGGCTGGCTGAAAAAACGCTGAACCTTTCGCGCCCTGGAGACGATAAGTTTATCTTCCGCGGAAAGCTCGTCCATGCCGAGGATGGCGATGATATCCTGTAGCTCCTTATAGCGCTGCAAAGTCTGCTGCGCGCGCATGGCGGTATGGTAATGTTCTTCGCCGACGATAGCGGGGTCCAGAATCCGTGAATTGGAGGCAAGCGGATCAACCGAAGGATAGATACCCAGTTCCACGATTTTCCGTGAAAGAACCGTAGTCGCGTCAAGGTGGGCAAAGGTCGTCGCCGGCGCGGGATCGGTAAGGTCGTCCGCTGGAACATAAACGGCCTGCACGCTGGTAATTGAACCTTTTGAGGTTGAGGCAATCCGCTCCTGAAGAGATCCCATCTCGTTTGCCAGTGTCGGCTGGTATCCCACCGCGCTGGGAATACGGCCTAAAAGGGCGGACACTTCCGCTCCGGCTTGAATGAAGCGGAAAATATTATCGACAAATAAAAGCACATCCTGCCCGCCCTGGTCGCGGAAATGCTCCGCCATCGTCAGGCCGGAAAGGGCGACCCGCATACGGGCTCCGGGGGGTTCGTTCATCTGGCCGAAAACAAGCGCCGTTTTCGTGATAACGCCCGACTCGTTCATCTCTCTCCATAAATCGGCGCCTTCGCGCGAGCGCTCGCCTACTCCCGAGAAAACCGAATAGCCGGAATGCTCGGTAGCGATATTGCGAATCAGTTCCATAATGACAACGGTTTTTCCCACACCCGCGCCGCCGAAAAGACCTATTTTGCCGCCCTTGGTGTAGGGAGCAATCAGATCAATTACCTTGATGCCGGTTTCAAAGACTTCGGTAGCGGGTTTCTGCTGGTCAAAGCCCGGCGCGGCTCTGTGGATGGAGGCATATTCGTTTGCGGAAAACGCCCCGCACTCGTCGATTGGCGCTCCGGTTACGCTGAACATCCGTCCCAGGACAGCTTCGCCCACAGGTACGCGGATGGGATGCCCCGTATCCTTTACCTCAAGGCCGCGCGCGAGTCCTTCGGTGGCCGCCATAGCGACGCAGCGCACCCTGTTGTCGCCGATATGCTGCAAAACTTCCAGAACAATAGTTCTGCCAGAACACTCCACTTCCAAAGCATTCAGTATAGAAGGAATCTGTCCTTCCTTAAAACGGGCATCCACAACCGGCCCGACTATTTGCGTTACCACACCTTTATTTTCCATACCGATCCTTCTTTGATCCTCAATTCTTTCGATCCTAATTAGACGTGTTCCGCGAACCTTCCGGTTCCTGGACACGTCCTGTGGAATTTGCCGCATAGAGCGGCAAGTTCCGTCATTTCTACATCGAGGCCGCCTTTGAAACACAGGGGTTTCAGGGGCGGCTCTTATTCATGCAAAGCCGCGGAACCGGAAATAATCTCCGTCACTTCCTGGGTAATGCCCGCCTGGCGCGCCCTGTTGTAATTCAACTGCAAAGAAGCCAGCATATCCTCGGCGCTTTTGGAGGCCTCATCCATAGCAGCCATTCTGGCGCTCTGTTCGCTGACATGGCCTTCGACCAAAGCTCCGTACACAATACCCTTGATGTACAAAGGCACCAGCGCTTCAAAAACTTCCTGCGCGGAAGGGAAATATTCAAAGTGAATTTTTTCTTTTGCCCCTAGCTTCTGATGCAGGTCATGGCTTTCCTCCATCATCTTCTGCGCCGAAAGGGGCAGAATACGCTGGGTCTCCGGCACAAGCTTTATCGTGCTGTACATATAGGTATAAATGATATATACCTCGTCAAAAACGCCCCACTGATACTGGGAAATCAGATAGTCGGCAATCTGCTGCGCGTCGGCAAGCTCCGGCGTCCGCGACTTGAAAGAAAAATTTTCCAGAATCACATAAGGCGAATGCAGGAAATACCTGTAGCCCACACTGCCGCATACAACAAGAACCGGATTGGGAAGCCCGGCGCAGAGCTGGCTGACCGTACGGAAAACATTGGCGTTATAGCCGCCCGCAAGCCCCCGGTCGCTGGTAATTGCCACAACGGCGGCTCTCGGCTTGCTGTTTTTGGAAAGCCGCGAAAAATACTCGCTGCGCACATAGTCCGCGCCGATAAGCATATCGTACATGGAACTGCGGATACGGTTGAAAAAAGGCTCCGTATCCTCCAGTATGCGGCGGCCCTTACGCAGTTTCGCCGTTGAAATCAGGTTCATCGCCCTGGTAACCTGGAGGGTTTGCCGTATCGCCCGCATGCGCAGGCGCACATCCCGTAAATTCGTCATTACACGCTACTTCTTTTCGCTCCGCGAAACCTTGAAATCTTCTATGACAGATCCAAGCTGCCCCTCAAGTTCCACAGACACCTGGGCGGTCTTCGCGATTTCCTCCAGAATATCCGCATGGTGGATTTTCAGGTGAGCCACAAAGTCCTTGACAAAAGCGGTAACCTTTCCCAAATCCACATCCATAAGGTACCCCCCGGCGCTCAGGGAAAGGATAATAACCTGTTCCTCCATTGAGTAAGGACTATACTGCGGCTGTTTCAGAACTTCCATAAGCCTTTGCCCCTGAGAGAGCTTGTCCTGTGTGGCCTTATCCAGATCACTGCCGAACTGCGCAAAAGCGGCCATCTCCCTGTACTGGGCAAGGTCAAGGCGCAGCCGGCCCGAAACCTTGCGCACCGCCTTTACCTGCGCGGTTCCCCCCACGCGGCTTACTGAAAGCCCCACATCTATCGCGGGCCGGAACCCGGAATTAAAAAGCTCCGCGTCAAGAAAAATCTGACCATCGGTAATGGAAATGACATTTGTCGGAATATAGGAGGAAATATCCCCCGCCTGGGTCTCGACAATCGGAAGCGCCGTAATGGAACCACCGCCCCTTTCCGGCGACAGTTTCGCGGCCCGTTCCAGAAGCCGGGAATGTAAATAGAACACGTCCCCGGGAAAAGCCTCGCGGCCCGGCGGCCTGCGCAAAAGAAGGCTTATCGTACGGTAAGCAACCGCGTGCTTGGAAAGGTCGTCATAAATAATAAGAACATCCTTCCCTTCAAGCATGAAATGTTCCGCCATAGCGCAGGCCGAATATGGCGCGAGGTACTGCAATGCCGCCGAATCCGAAGCGGAAGCCAGTACAACAAAGGTATAATCCATAGCGCCAAAACGCTCAAGGTTTTTGATAATCGCCGCGACGGAAGAGGACTTCTGCCCTATGCCGCAGTAAATACAGTATACATCCTTGCCTTTCTGATTGATAACAGCGTCAATAGCCAGGGCGGTTTTCCCCGTCTGCCGGTCGCCAATAATAAGCTCGCGCTGGCCCCGGCCTATAGGAATCATCGCGTCAACCGAAAGCGTCCCCGTCTGCAAAGGCGTGTTCACGCTGCCGCGTTCAATAACAGGAGGCGCCGGAGACTCCACAGGCCGGTATTCGCTGATATTCAAAGGCCCTTTTCCATCTACAGGCTCACCCAGGGGATTTACCACCCTTCCGATAAGCGGCAGACCCGCGGGAACAGAAACAACCCTGCCTGTTCCCTTTACCTCTTCCCCGTCCTTTACCAGATTTTCACCACTCAAAAGAACGCAGCCGACTCCGCTTTCTTCAAGATTCAGCACAATGCCCATAGCGCCGCTGGCGAACTCCACAAGCTCACCATAAATAGCCTTGTCCAGGCCATAGACCGTAGCAACCGAATCTCCCACCTGCACGACAAACCCCGTAGAATCGGTGGAAGGCCGGCCCTCCCAATTTTCAATCTGTTCCTGTAAAACCTTTGTCAGGTCCTCAAAATTTACCATGAAAAGCCTCCGAAAAGCCTCCGGCGGCGTGAAGGTCCGCCGCCATTCTATGTAATTGCCCGTTCACAGAAGCATCAAGGAGCTGTGTCCCGATACGCAGCCTGCACCCGCCAATAAGTTCAGGCATAAGGCGCACATTCAAACGAATCTGCCGGGCCGCGGTTTTCTCCTGAAGCGCCTTCCGCAAGGTCTGCGTGAATTCCTCATCAGGAGGAAAAGCCGACTCAAGAACAAAAGTCCATATACCGTTCTCAGCATCCCACGCCGCCTGCGCCTCACGAACCAGCGCGGGAAGATACCTCGCGCCCCCCTTTCTCACTAAAAGCATAAGCGTCCTGCGGGCAGCCTCAAAACCCGCGCCGGACTCCCCCGCGCGGCCCCCCGCCGCCCCAGAAAGTATCCGGCCCAGCCTCTCCGCCGCCCCGCTCCCCGAACCCCAGAACGCGGCGGGCGCGCAGGATTCAAAAGCCTTCAAAACCGCAAGCCCCTCTTCTTTTTTATCCGCGCAGGCAGCAAGAAAAGCCCGCGCCCAGCGCCCGGCAGCGAACATCAGTCTTTTATCTCCCGCAGAATCATCTGCGCGTGGCGGAAACTGTCCTCGCGGGTAATCTCCTGCCGTAAAAGACGGCCCGCCGCCGTCACAACAAGAGCCGCCGCCTCAGCCTGAAAAGCAGCCAGAGCCGCCCGGTGCTCGGCGCTGACCTGTTTCCGCGCGTTTTCAAGAATATTCCGCGCCTCCGTCCTGCCGCCAGCAACTATCGCGTCCGCCTGCCTGCGGGCCTCCTCGCGCGCCTCCCGGATAATAGACTCCACCTCGGCCCCGGCGTTTTTCAAACGCTCCTCGTAATTCTGCAAAAGGCTTTTCGCCTGGGCCTTTTCGCTCTTCGCCTCTTCAATATCAGCCGCGATAGCCCGCGCCCTTGTCTGCATCAGCTTCGTAACCGGCTTAAACAATATCAGCCGCAGAATCACGAACAACACGAAAATATTGATAAGCGTAAAAACAAAAGTAACGGAAAAATCAAGCATGTATTTTTTTCACTTTACGAATATCAGCAAAATAGAAACAACAAGACCATAAATGGCCGTTGACTCCGCAAGCGCGACACCCAGAAAAAACATCGGCAAAAGTTTTCCCGTTGCCTCCGGATTCCGGGAAATCGCCTGCACAGCCCCCGATGTCGCGATACCAATACCGATACCCGCCCCCACGCCGGAAACTACCGCGATACCTGCTCCAATAGCAGTCATTACATCCATACCTAACCTCCTAAGGCGAATCACAAACAATTAGACTTGTCCGCTAACCTTCCGGTTCTCTCACAAGTCTATGGAATTTGCCACAAACCGGCGGCAAATTCCACTATTTTTATATCAAAACCGTTTCAAAACCCTTCCCAAAGCCGCTTTAGAAACTTAAAAGCCTGTTCAATATCCTGAAAAACCCCTCAGGCGCGCAAGGGGCTGGTCGCAAAATTGCGTTGCAATTTTGCTGCTCGCCCATGCATCCTGGATTGTAGCGGAAATCCCGCAGGATTTGCATGAGCAAATCCGAGGAATTGGAGCGGAAAGCCCGGTTTGCGGCGTTTTACGCCGCAAATGCGCCCAAATTCCGAATTACAAATGAGTT
>JAISAF010000495.1 GCA_031266855.1 Spirochaetales bacterium | reverse complement strand
GCGCAGCCCTGCGCACGGCGGGAAAGGCCCGCAAAATTACCGAAGGCAATTTTGCGGCCAGATCACGATGCGCCCACGGGCTGGCCACAGGTTTTTCCCCAATCCGGGGGAATGACCACCGTAAAAAAATACCGCTTGCCGGAATAAGGAAAGCCGCAATGCTTTTTTTTCGCTTCCCTTCCTTCTTTGCTTTGCTTCTTCGCCCTTGCCAGTCTTCGGCTTCGCGGTTGATTTTTCTTTGTCTTTAGCCTTTACAGCCTATTAATCAAAAAATCCCGACCTGCTCTTGTCCTTGAAAAAGTCAGTATCATCTCCAAAGAAATTCTCATCGACATGAAAGAACGCCTCTTTGTCGAAAAAGAAAAAACTCTTTTCCTCGAAGTCATTAAAAAAAGTGGACGCGTCAGTAAAAAACTTATCATCGGAAAAGAATTTGTCATCGCCGAAAAATTTCTCAGCACGCGTAAAAAAGTTCTCCCGGTAGGAGTCATCGGCAAAATTCTTTTTCGGTTCCGGCGTTCTGGCAGCGGTAGACAGCCAGCCCTCGGCAATGGCTGAAGCCTCGCCCGTAAGGGAACCCTGAACCGCGAGGACACAGTACATAGCCCGTTTCTCCGTAATATTCGTATCGGAGTAGGAAGTGCCGCGTATTCTAGCCAGCTCTGTCCAGTCCCTTCTCCTGTCAGACCATTTTCGGACAATATAGGAATCCGCGCCAGGAACCCGGTTCCAGCTTATATCGATTTTGTCACGGGATGTTCCCTGCGAGGCTTTTACCGAAGCCGGAGCCGCCGGAGGTTCAGGCGTTTTCTGCGCGGGAGGAACAGTAACGGCGACCGCGGAATCGGATTTACTTTCTATACTCCGGGCATACGCGGTAACGATATACCGTTCACAAATGGAACCGGAAGGAACAGCCGAATCTTCAAAACCCTCATTCCCGCTCGACCCAATGCGGATCCACTGCTCCTTCGCGTTGTCCCAGCGGTAAACATAATACCCCGCCGCGCCCTGAACAGAATCCCAAATCAGCCGTATCTTTCCCGCGGCGAAAAGCCCTTTCAGGTTCCGCGGAGCGCCAAGTTCGTCCCCGGCTTTCAGGCTGCCATGCGCGGTAGAGCTAAAATCACTCTCCCCGCCGGGACCGTAACTCTTAACAGAATAAAAATAATCGTTTCGCGGCCGCGCGCCGGTATCAATAAAAGTTGTTCCTTTGGTTTCCGCGATTTTAACGAATTTATCAGGTTTCAAGTCCGCCCGGAAAACAATATAATAGTCGGCATTCTGTACCGCGTCCCAGGACACCTGAATCTTATCGGTATACGCGCCCGCCGAAGCCGTAAGTGAAGTCGGAGGATAGGACACAGCCGGCGTATTGCCCGGCTTGTCATACAGAACCATAGCCGTATGATTCATCTCCGAAAAAAGGTTATAATCGTACCAGACGAAACCCTTCTCTCCCCAGCGGTCGCTCCACGAGTTCATAATCTTAAAAGCCCGCTTCGACTCGTCATAACCAACAATGACCATAGCGTGCCCGCCCAGGTAAGCCCCGGAGGTTTTCTTATACACACCGCCGGAGTACGTCATAAAGTTCTCGTACGTCCGCATCCCGATAACAATGGGATTCCCCGCGGCAAGAAGGAGTTTAAGAGAGTCTATATTTTTCCCATCAAGCCGCTCATAGGAAGCCGCCTTGTACTTCGCCGCCTCTATCCGCGCCTGAGCCCCA
Source organism: Spirochaetales bacterium (assembly GCA_031266855.1). Classification (GTDB taxonomy): domain Bacteria; phylum Spirochaetota; class Spirochaetia; order DTKZ01; family DTKZ01; genus JAISAF01. The sequence continues at coordinate 1,567 of JAISAF010000495.1, read as the reverse complement.
GGTTTTTGCGTATACTCGCTATAAGGCATGGTTTTCAAAGTCGCCGAACCCTGGCTTTTTACCAGTTCCATAGCATCAGGAATGGTAGAACCCAAATCCTTCCCATTATTAATCTGGTTATAAATGAAACTTGGGGAAAACGTTGTCTCCGCCAGGTCCAGACCCCAGTTGTTCTTTAGATTTTCATGATAGGATTTGACCGCGTAACCAGTAGCCCAGGCAACACAGCTCTGCTGTTCGCCCTGGTAGCCCGGTTTGGGAAATTTCGAAGAAAGATCCACCGCCGCCGGAATAGAGTTCTGCCCGGCCCTCGCCGTTGCCGCGGGAATAGCGGCATCGAAATTCTTCGGCGTCGGCTCCATACCCAAACCAGCCTTCGGCACAGCCTGGGAAAACAAAAGCCCCACAGCACAGAAAAAAAGAATACCAAAAAATACATAACGTTTCATTATATGCTCCTGCACAAAATGTACCACAAATTCCAAAAAAAACAAATTCCCCGGCTGGATTCAAAAAGACTATCAGCGGATTTTCAACTCAAGGCTTTTACACGCAGTTCCCGTAGCGGATTCTCATACCAAGTCTTCACAAAGGCGGCGGCGGTATCTCCTGTTCCGGAACAGCCCCGTCCTGCGGATCCCGTTTCCCCTCTTTTTCCCTAGGTTTTGCCCCCCCGAATTTCTTCCTGATCTTCCAGAACACAATATAACAAAATGCATACAGAACACCCAGAATGAAACTCAAAAACACAACAATGACAACCGAAATATTCTGGAACTCACGAAAAAAAAGATTAATCGTCGTCGTATGACCGATATTGAGGATGATTACAAATGTCAGAACCAGCAGGAAAGCAATATTGAAAATGATTTGTACCATTAGCGTCCCCCTTCATTGTCCTGATAGTAAGTATAAATAAGGACACGCCGGCTGACAAGAGGGCGCAGAGAGCAAAAGCAGATGGGCGCCCCCCCGGCGCGGAGCGCCGGGGCCGGGCTTTCCGCTCCAAGTCCTCGGATTTGCCAATGCAAATCCTGTGGGCTTTCCGCTACAATCCCTGGCGCGCGCCCAGCGGCCAGCATAAAGCCGGAAACGCAGGCCCGCACAATCGTGTATGCTATCTCATACACGATTGTGCGACCAGCCAGCGGACTATGCTTTTCGCGCTCCCGCGCGACCGTTACGCTTGCAGCCTCAAAACTATGCTTTTTAAATTCCATTCTGAGCTGCCGGTACTTGACATTTTCCTGAAACTGTGTTTTACTTTCCAGCAGGGTAAAATGATAATGATTATTTCCAGCGCCTGTACAGCCTTAACTTCTCTTTCGCCTAACATGCGCATAACGCATTTTATTATAAGCATTTACCCCCCCCCCCCCCCCCCCCGTGCAATGTAATTTTATATAATAAAACTGCCGGAAAGCATCAGTTTACAAACACGCACACACTTATAAATAAAAACCCAAAAAATAAATTCCTTCTTTCCAGAAATTCTTTTCGCGCACAGTTATACTCCCCCGGACGTTTGCGCTTTCTCCTGTACGGTACGCGCCGGTTTGTAAACGGC
>JAISAF010000175.1 GCA_031266855.1 Spirochaetales bacterium | reverse complement strand
TGAAACACGCTTCCAGTCCCGCCTTCTCCTCCGGTTCTGCTTTCCACGCTGATGTTTCCGCCGTGGGCGGCGATAATAGCGGCGGCTATGGTAAGGCCGATTCCAGCGCCTCCGGTGCCGCGGCTGCGGGATTTGTCGCCACGATAGAAACGTTCAAAGATATGGGGAATGTCCTCCCGCGGTATGCCGGCGCCGGTATCGGCGATGGTAACTTCCCAGGCCGGAGAAGCGGGCCGCGCCGCGGGACGGCTGGCCAGGGAAAAATATCCGCCATTGTGTATGCAGACGCGGATGCTCCCTTTGTCTGTATATTTTACCGCGTTGGATAAAAGATTGATGAAGACCTGTTTCAGCCGGTCGTAGTCAGCGCTGATAAGGCTTTCCTGTAAATCCAGATACAGTTCAATGCCTTTGGCATGCGCCGGCGCGCGAAACTGCTCCGCCGTAGTTTGTATTAATTTCGCCAGATCAAAACTGGTTCTATTGAGTTTCATGGTTTCCCACTCAATGCCCGCAAGGATATTCAAGTCTTCAACCAGACTGGTCAGGCGGATTATTTCCTCGTGGCAGCTTTCAAGATGTTCCCTGTCCGGCCTGTATACGCCATCAAGCATTGCTTCCATGCTTCCCTGCAAACAGGTCAGGGGCGTGCGCAGCTCATGGGCAATGTCGGAAGTAAGCCGCTTCTGCCGGCGTTCCCCCTCTTCCAGTTCCGAAGCCAGTTCATTAATGGAACGGGAAAGCTCCCGGAGTTCCCAGGTTTTATACTGATCGTTTATTCTGATAATAAGCCCTTCGGGATTTGTTCCGCCGGAATGTACTTTGGCTATTTGCCGGGCCGCTTCCCCCGCTTTCAGAACGGGCTTCGCTATGCTCCGGGAAAGAACAAGAGAAATACCGGCGCACAGCAGGACAAGAATAATATCAGCAATGAGAAGCAGCCTGTTTATCGATCGTAAAAATTCTGTTTCTGTCTCACTATAAAAAATAGGGCCATAGGTCTCGATAGTTACCGCTCCCGCGGTTCCGCCCCGATGCTGTATCTCGCGGCGCTGTTTTTGTATACCGCCGTTCAAACGGAAATTCTGTTCCATTCTGGAGGCAATAGTATTTATTACATCCACGCATTGCTGCATATCGCAGGACCTCGCGTCCCATACCGGCTCCCCGCGGCTGTCTTCCACAGTGATAATGTATCCCTCATGGACAAAGTGCATTCCCAGCGCTTCTACAGCAGGGCCATCGAAACCGCGGGTCATGGGATTATACAGTTCCCCTATGACCTGGACGATTTCTTCGCTTTTCATGCTGATGTTTTCCCTGATTAAAGCGTTAAACGTTATGCCGGTAAGCAGGTTAATGGCCAGCGCCAAAAGACCAAGAGCCGCGCTAATAAACAGGGTATAGGTAAGGGCAAGGCGGTTTTGAAGACTTATCGTAAAATGGAATTTCATGACATACCCATACGATATCCCATCCCATAGACAGTAATGATATATACCGGCGTTTTGGGATCGTCCTCAATTTTTGCCCGCAGTTTTTTTATGTGAGTGTCTACCGAACGATCAAAGCCTTCGTAATCAAAACCTTTTATCGCTTCAAGTATCTCTTCACGGGTAAAAATTTTCGCCGGTCGGGACATCAGCAAAGTAAGAATATTGTATTCGTCACGCGTCAGGCTAACAGCCCTTCCGTTCCTGCTGACCACACGCTCCTCAGTATCCGCGCACAGTTCCCCGCAGGAAAGGAAATTCCCCGGCGTTCTTTTACCACCGCTTCTGCGTAAGGCGGCCTGCACCCGCGCCATAAGCTGCCGGGGGCTAAACGGTTTTGTAACATAATCATCAGCGCCGATTGTAAGCCCGCGGATTATGCTTTCCTCCCCAACCCTGGCGGTAAGCATAATAATAGGAACATCCGATTCCTGCCGTACCTTTTTACACAATTCCTCGCCGGAAAAATCGGGCAGCATAAGATCCAGAAGTATCAGCGAAACCTGATTTTTCTCAAAGGCCTCCATACCTTCCCTGCCGTTTTTGGCACACAAAGCGGCATACCCGTTTGCTTCAAGGTAGGATTTTACCAGTGCGAGGATTTTCACCTCATCATCCACGACCAGGACTGTCTGTCTGTCCCCCATGCTTCGATTATACCACGGAATTGTGTCAGAATTGTGATTTTTTCCTATTGGAAAGTAGAACTCCTTTGGGCGCATTTTTTGCGGTCAGGGAATTTGCGCCGCAAATTCCCTAACCGCAAAAAACCGGGCTTTCCGGGACTCCGCTATCGCTACGGCCCCAGCGCTCCGCGCTGTGGCTGCTTCGCATCCCTCCAATCCCTTGCGCGCGCCCAGCGGCTAACATAAGACCGTAAAAGCAAGCCCCCGCGAATGCTTTCGCATTCGCACGACCAATCCGGCAGCCTGGAAAATCAGGCCACGGCAATAATTGCCGTGCGTATAACGCACGCGGATAAATTGCGCATAACGACCTTCTGAAAAGCAATTCCCCCCGTATTTTTTAAATATCTCTGTTAAACCATAATGATAATGTCCCCTTTGGCAGAATGGCGGCAGGAGGCGTACATGGCCGGGAGACTGCCAATGGGACAAAAGAAACTGCTGAGGGGAAAACTGATGGAAATGGTGAAACAGGAGAAGCTGCGGCTCAAAGTGACAGCTTTGGCGGTGAAAGTGAGTTACCAGCAGGGGAAGAGGCTTTACGCGGCATACCTGAGCGGGGGCGGCCAGGCGTTTATTCACGGCAATGCAGGCAGACTCTCAAACCGGAGGCTGGCGGAGCAGACGCGGGAACAGGCGCTCAATGCCTATAGGCAACGGTATAGTGATTTCGGGCTGGTCTTTGCGGCGGAGAAACCGGGGGAGGAAGAGGGGGATACGGCTAAGCGCGGACACGTTCAGAAGATGGCTGACAGCGGAGGGGCTGTGAGAAGGCAAACGGAGGCGGCGGGCATACCGCAGCCGACGGGAACGGAGACCGTGTTTTGGGAAACCGGTGCAGTTTGATGGGAGCCACTATGACTGGTTTGAAGGCAGGAGGCCG
>JAISAF010000137.1 GCA_031266855.1 Spirochaetales bacterium | reverse complement strand
CTTGATCCACAGGAAATCACCGCCGTCCTGAAAAACCGGCCCGCCGCGACGCACGTCGTAATTACCGGGCGTGACGCCCCACCCGAACTTACCGCCGCCGCCGACCTGGTAACGGAAATGAAAATGCTAAAACATCCCCTGGACTCAGGAATTCCCGCGCAGGAAGGAATTGAATACTAACCTCGCGACAGTGGTCTCTGGTTCTACCAGCCATCGTCTCTCACCCGGCCTTTCCCGCTGTCACTAACGAAACATCACTTGAAAGCAACTGAAGAGAAAATATCATGGAGCAGACTTGTTTGATAACCTTCCGGTTTCCTCACATATTTCATGGAATTTGCCACACAATAGCGGCAAATTCCGCCATTTTTACATCAAAGCTGTTCGGAAACGAAAGGTTACGAACAGCTCTGTATAATGAGAGACTTTTTATGGTGCATGAATAGTCCCGTCAGGCAGACGCATTTGCCATCGGTTAAGCCATGTCTCATTATCGGCAGGATATTTTGCGGCAAGCTTTTCATTGAAATCAATTCCCAGCCCAGGCTTATCGTTTGCATATACGCCATTCTTCCGTATTTCCGGGCAACCAGGGAATAGTTCTTCTTCGATTTTACTAATTCCCGCCCATTCCTGAATACCAAAATTGATACAGGACAGACTCAAATGGACATTAGCGGTATGACCAATAGGCGTAACATCGGTTGGACCATGCCACGCGGTTTTTATTCCAAAAACTTCAGCGAAATTCGCAAGTTTTTTTGCTGGCGTTATTCCCCCAATAGCGGTAATATGTACCCGGATATAATCAATCAGCCGGTCAGCAATAAGATAATCCCATTCCTTGGGATTAACAAATAATTCCCCCATTGCCAGGGGAGTTGTCACCTGCCGCCGTATTATCTGATACCAGCTCCCCTGCTCGGGGGAGAGTATGTCTTCAAGGAAAAAGAGGTTAAATTGTTCCATTTCCCTAGCGAGCCGCATAGCATCCTGAGGATCAAGCCGTTCGTGTGTATCGTGAAGTAATTCCGCTTTTGTACCAAATTCCCTACGGATAAATTTCATTACTGCGATCAGTTGTTCCAAATAAAGCGCTGGATTATATTTCAACCCTTCCTGTCCCTGATATTTACCCACAGGCAGTTCCTCGCCGCCGAAACTGCCCCGCGCCTTCCCTATTCTGATCCTGATATGGGTATTTCCCGCATCCAAAAGCTTCTGAAATTCTTCACCAATTTCATCGAAAGTATCACCGTCTGCGTAACGATAGGTTGTCGCATACTCCCGGCATTTCCCGCCAAGCAGGGCATACACCGGCATTTTTGCCATTTTCCCCTTGATATCCCAAAGGGCAATATCTATTCCTGAAATCGCGTTTTGCTCAATTGGGCCGGAACGCCAATAGGCGCTGTAATTAAGAAGATGCCAGGTATCTTCAATGTGTACAACATCGCGCCCAATCAGAACCGGCTTGAAATAATCTTCAATGACTGATTTTACCGCAAGGCTCCGGTATGCGAAAGTCGCACAGCCCAAACCATACAGCCCGGGTTCGGATGTTTCCACTTTAACCACGATCAGATTGACTGAACCAGGTTTTAAAATAAAAGTTTTAATATCCCGAATTGTTACCCTCGACATAATTGCTCCTTTCTCATTTTGCATCCGCCGATAAATCAGCCGGTTCCATAACCATCTTTTGAAGAAGTGAATTCTTTGCCCGTTCGGAATGACGGGCAACCAATTCCGAAATCTTCGTTTCATCCCTGTCCTTCAAGGCCAGGATGAGGGCTTCATGTTCACCAAGCCCTATTTTTATATTCTCGATATTATCAGGATAGCGCCTTTTTAATGCCCGGAACAGATTTGAATATAGAATATACATATCCTTGGCGCGTTTATTCCCCGACAGGGTAAACATATCGGAATGAAACTGGTTATTAATTGTTCCATACTGGAAACTCAACTTTTTTTCGGGAAGGCGAATATCGACCGAACTGTTTATTCGTGCCAGCCCGGTAAGGAAATTTTTTGTATAGTCTTTTTGAATAACTTCCTTCAATATGAGAATTTCTATCGCGGTCCGAATATCATAAATATAGGCTACATCATTTACATCAAGGGGCACAACCCGTGCGCCTTTATACTGATGCAATTCAAGAAGGCCTTCTCCTTTAAGACATTGAAATGCCTCCCGAACCGGCATCTCGCTAACCCCATATTTTAGTACAAGCTGCCGAATGGTAATATGTTCTCCCGCAGGATATATTCCGTTGATAATTTCCTGTCTCAGAGTATCAGTGACAGATCGGGACATTGTTTTGATACATAATTTACCTGTGGTGATGATATCCTCCTTAATTTGATTCTATTTCCTTTTTCTCGTTTTTATTCTTGCCAAAAAAATACACGATAAACACAATTAAAACAATTCCCAGAATGATACTAAGCGGGCGGGTCAGAATATAGACTATGATATTCTGCTTTTGGGCTGTTGCGATAATAAGGGATCTGCGGAAATTTTCCTCGATAAGGCGCTCCAGCACAAATCCTATCAATATAGGCGACAGGGGTATCTCAAAACGTACCAGGAGAATGGTAATGGCGCCTACAATAACCGCAACGAAGACATCAAAAGTATTATAATTAATACTATAAGCGCCAAAAAGAGCAAAAACCATAACAATAGGAATCAGATAAAACATGTTGATTTTAAGAATCATGGGAAAAAGGTTTATGCCGAACGTACCAACCAGCATCATGCCGATGACCGCGAAGGTCATTCCGTACATGAAAATATAGGCTACATCCGCACTCTTCAAGAAAAGGCTGGGGCCAATAATTAATCCATGAGATGTCAGAGCGGCGCCAATAATCGCCGCAGTAGGAGAACCCGGTATCCCCAAAGCCAGGAGGGGAATCAGGGAACCACCCACCACCGCGTTGTTTGCCGATTCAGCCGCGATTATTCCATCCACATTGCCTTTTCCAAAGAGTTCCGGATTTTTGGAGGAACGTTTTGCCTCTCCATAAGCGACAAAAATCGCGGTTCCCCCGCCAATTCCGGGCAGAATACCGATCAAAAGGCCGATAAGCGACGCTTTCACACTGACTGTCCATTTTTTTAACATCCTAATTATGACAGTACTGCGCTTTATGAAAATATCCCGGTATACAAAATTTTCGGCTTTTTTCTGACCAATGTTGCGGAACATTTCGGCAAAACAGAAAAAACCCAGTACTATCGCCACAATATCTAGTCCCGATGCCATCGATCTAATGCCAAAGGTGAAACGGTATAATGTTGTCATCGAGTCCATACCAATAGTATGCAGGAATAATCCCAAGCCCATAGCAAAGAGGGATTTCCAAAGATTTTTACTGGCAAGAACGCCGACTACCGCAAGGCCACAAAGGGCAAAAATAAGCATTTCCGGCGGACCAAATTTCAGGGCTACCTGGGCAAGCGGAGGGGTCAGAAAAATCAGGCATAGGATGCCTACCATCCCCCCAAACGTACTGGCGAATATTGAATAATACAGGGCTTCCCGGGATCTCCCTTGAAGGGTCATCGGATACCCTTCCCAGGCGGTACATGTAGCTTCGATAGCGCCGGGGACATTAATCAGTACCGCTGTAATGGAACCCCCATACATACCACCCATATAAATGCCCCCCAGCATCAGAAGTCCGGCAGTTGGAGAAAGCATAAAGGTAATAGGCAATAACAGGGAGACGCCAATAGTTGCGTTCAAACCAGGAACCGCACCAAAAATTATGCCTAATATCGTTCCCGCGATACAAAGACCAATGCTATCAAGTTGAAATACCTGCATAAGAATTTCAAAGTTCATATTCCCTCCAGCTTTTTAAGGCGGCTTTTATTCCGGATTAACCGTTAGAAAGAATACGATCTGCGTATTTTTCACAGATAGCGCTGATGGTCGCCTTCTGTTTGCGAAGAGTTTCCATAATATCTTTGACACCGACCAAAGATGTATAATCATAGCCAAGGTTCCGCATCCGCTCTCCAAAATCAGAACTATTCGCTATCTGAGCGCAGGCAGCTTCCAGAACCGTTATAACATTTTCCGGTACTCCTTTAGGAGCAACCACTGTGTTCCCGACTCCCAGAAAACTGGCGTCCATGCCATAATCAGAAAAAAGCGCGCAATCGGGGAAGCCTTCGGGTTTTGTTTTTCCCTCCCATATAATCGGCATACATCCCCCGGAGGTAAATTCCACCAAACGCTGGTTGCCGCTGCTCGCCGCGCTTACATGACCGCCCAGCAGCGCCGCGACAGTCTCGGAAGCGCCTGCAAAATTAACCGTAGTAAACTGAATACCGAATTTATCCATTACCGCGGCCGCCAGGATACGGTGAGCTATTCCGCCTTCACCAACCGTAACCTCGCCGGGATGGGCCTTCGCGTAGGCGACGAATTTATCCCAGGTATTAAGATCGCCTTTAGCCGGAGCGAAATAAGAGAATGGGGTATTATTAAAGGCAGCGATAAACTCCGCGTCTTTTTCGAGATCAAATTCAAACTGCGGATTAACAATATCAGAAATGATAAAATCCGGTATATTCATAGTACCAATAACAGATCCATCTTTCCTGGAATTAATCAATTCAAGCGAACCTATTTCGCCACTGGCTCCAGCTTTGTTGACACAGGTGATATTGATGTCAAGAATTTGCGATAAATGCTGTGCCAGCAGACGGCCCACGGTATCCGCGGTACCACCAGCCGAGTAGGGAATTATAAAAGTAACATTCTTTACGGGATACTCAAGCTGTGCCGCGCTGCCTGAAGCTGAGCGCTCCGCTGTCCTGCCAGGCGTACATGCGGCGAAACTGATAACGAGGCCTGCCGCTATGACCAAAAGCCACATTTTTCGTACTTTCCGATTTTTCATCTTTGATAACTCCTTTTTAGAAAACATGTCTTAGTAAACACCGGGTAACACCAGGTTGTTTCTTTTCTATGGAAAACTCTAAAAGCTCTCAATTTGTAATTTTCCGCTTTATTAAGGTACCGGCAACTTGTTATTTAATTTAGCAATTCGCTCCTGTTCGCGGTAACAGTACTATAGAAAGTTTATAGAGGGTCCCATGTTTAAATACCGAGAAAACCTGTAGGCGTAGGCATGGATAATAAAATCCAGAAACAGAAAAACATAAAACCGGTCACACAGAGGGCAAACAGAACAATCTTAAAGAAAGCCCTGATGGTAAGAGTCAGTTTTTTATTAATGATAATATTCTGTAAAATACAAACGGCTATAATCAGAATAAATGAACAGATGTAGAAACCGAGTACTTCCAGGAATAAACAGGTCATCAGCAGTACGCCGCCGGGAATTCCCGCTTCCCAAAGAAATTCCCTTAAATTCATTTTTTGATATGGTTTTCCCGTTTTTATCATACATCTGATTGCCCGTATGATAATCCCGGCGCCGGAGATGCTTATCATGCTGATAAATATCCGGGGCATTATCGCGGGCGCGCCTTCAATTGCATCCACCTGATACCAGAGTATTCCACTGACTATAAGGATAACAAATCCTAAAATGATGTCCTGATCTTTTCGTAAACTCATGGCAGATTCCTTTCTGTTTAATTTTACGGATATGATATTTAATCAAATATCATATCAGCGTATATCCGAATCCGGGAATTGTCAAGGAATTTTTCGCGGGCTGTAACGATATTTTCCGGTCTGCCTGTACCGCCGGGTTGTACGCGCATAATTGCCGATGGCAATTATGCACCCCTGGAATTGCCTTACGGCAATTCCAGGGCCTTATGCTGAATCGCCGTTCGCTGGTGCGCGCGCCAGGGATAGTAGTGGAAAGCCCACAGGCCCGCCGCAAGGCGGGCCGAGGACTTGGAACGGATAGCCCGGTTTTTTTGCGGAGCAAAAAAAGGCGCCATTCTCTTGATTCTAATTTTGAAATGCTATAACCTGCCTCCCATGACGCAAACACGCAAAAGGGATTTTCTTGTCTGTCTGTATATTTGCTGTATGATTCTGGCGAATCTTCTGGGTACCAAAATTACGACGCTGTTTGGGGTGCGGGTTTCGGTGGGGATTTTTTTTATTCCTGTTTTGTTTCTGACGACTGATGTTATTGGCGAGGTGTATGGCAAAAAGGAGGCTAATAATGTGGTGCTGATTTCCCTTGCTATGCTGCTGCTTACTTTGGGGATGACGGCGCTGTGCATTGTTCTTCCGGCGAATAGTACCTGGGACAATCAGCGGGCATACGCTTCTGTTTTTGGGAGCAGTCTGCGGATGACTCTTGCGAGTTTGATTGCTTTTGTTTTTAGCCAGTTTCATGATGTGTGGGCTTTTGAGTTCTGGAGGAAGCGTACCGGGGGCAGGTTCCTTTGGCTGCGGAATAACGCTTCGACAATCGTCAGCCAGTTTATTGATACGACGGTTTTTATGTTTGCGGCGTTTTACGCGGCGGCGCCCCGCTTTACTGTGGCTTTTATTTTCAGCCTTATTATTCCGTACTGGCTGTGCAAGGTTATTTTGGCGCTTCTGGACACGCCGTTCTGTTATCTTCTGGTACGCTGGCTGCGCGGTGTTAGGCGCAATGACGCGGATGCGGGGGAAAACCAGTAGCGGCTGATTACACGAAAAGTAGCCAGAAAGAGATTTAACCGCAAAGTCGCGGAAGTAAAATAAGTATAAGAAATGAAGTATTTCTCAAAGTCTTTTGTTACTTTTTTGCTTTTTTATTCGACTATTTCGACTTCGCGGTAAAATTTTAAGAGTTACAGGATACTTATTTTCCTTTCCGGCGGCGTAGTCCCAAACGCCGGGCAAGGCGGGCGGGAATCAGCGCGGGGCTGGAAAGTCTGCGCCGGGCGCCGTGAAGCAGGGCAATGTCCGCGGCGCGCAGTTCTTTTCGTGCATAGAGTTCCGTGTGCAGTCCCCGGACAAGAACCTGCGCGGCTTCCTGTACGGCGGGAAAGTTTTCCGTGACGCGCCGCAGGTATTCCGCAGGGGTTTCGTCCCTGCGGCGCGGCAGGCCGGAAGCCCTGCCCCACGCGCACAGTCCGCGAAAGGCTTCCTGTCCCGCGCCCGCCGGGCGGCGCCGGCGTATCCCCGCGAGGAGGCGGCGCAGCCCGCGTAGCTTTTTCCGCAGCCCGCGCACGGCGCGCGTAAGGAGGTCTCGCAACGCCGCGAAAAGTCCCGGCTTTCCTTCCCCGGTTCCCGCGTTTCCGGCGAGGTAACGCGCGAGGGCCACGACGATCCAGACGATGAGAACCAGGGCCGCCGCTGCCGCGATTATGATAAAAATCCACAAAAAGACTTTTTCCGCGATGCCGGGCGGGGAAACTTCCGTGATGGCGATGGGGTCGTCCCCGGCCTGAACCGGGGCGGACGCCTCCGCCGCCGGGCCGCCGCGGCCACGGGCAAAGAGAAAGCGCAAAATGGCTACCAGCAAATCCATTATGGGGCCGGAATGATCTCGCGCGAAGGCGTAGGCGTCCCCGGCCGCGCGGGCCAGGAGCGGATACAGGAGAACAAGCGCGAGAGCGGCTAGAAAAAACGCCGCGGCGAAAGGAAGAAGAAGAGCCGCGGCCGGCCTGGCGCTTATGAAACCGCTGTCGCCGCTTAAACAGCGGGAAGAAAACAGGGCCAGTATGCTGAAAAGAAAATACGCTCCTATAAGGCGCGGAGCCAGGGGATCGGGCGTCTGCAAGCCCATACGCAAAAAATATACGCAGAAAAGAATACCGATACCGGCATCGTAGCGGTTTATTGTCAGGCTGTGGGAAAGGGGCCGGGCGCCAATGTATACGCCGCGCAGCCAGAACAGGATCGCGGAACAGGAAACAAACCAAAAGGAAACGCCGCTGTATGAACCGGCGGAGCCCCAGGCGGCGGCCAGACAGCCCGCGCCATAAACAAGAACCGAAGTAATCCGCCGCCGCCTGATACGGGAAAGGCCCCTTCCCACAAGAGATCCCGCGGCGAGCGTGCAGCCGGTCTGTGCGAAGGGAAACGGCGGAAGGCCCGGAACAAGGAACAGCAGGTTAAGCATTACCCACAGGCGGCAGGTTTCCATCGCCGCCGATAGAAGAAGTGCCGGAAGGCCGCTGGCGCGGGAGCCGCTCATTCCGGGTCTCCGCACAGGTCTTCCATGCGGCAGGAGGGAAACCCTTCCCACAGGGGCGTGTCCTGAATAGCGGAGATGCCAAAAACGCAAAGAATCTTTTTCCCGCCAGAGATTTCCCGCAGAACGCGCGAGGCCCGTTTCCCCGCCGACGCGCCGCAGTACACGAAACCCGCGTATCCCCGCGCCGCCCCGCGGATCGCCTTTTCAAGACCTGTCCGCGATGTTCCTGTAACGCGGGCCAGTATTTCAAGAAGGCGGCCCAGATGTTCCGGCCCGCGGCCCGCGGGCAAAACGCCAGCGCGGGGGTCTTCCAGGCGCGCGTTGGTAACAAGCCCGAAGGAAGCGCCCGTTTCCATAAGCGCCCCGGCGAGAGTCCCCAGGGTTTCCATCATGCGTTCAAAATTCCCGGCGGAGCCTCCGGCGTTTTCCCCGGCTCTTCCCTCTGTTTTTTCCCCGGTCTCTTCCCCGGCTCTTTCCCCTGTTTCTTCCCCGGCGCAGAATTCCCAGTCCGCGGCGTCCAGAATAAACAGCAGTTTGCGTTGCAGGGTTGGTTCGTAAAGTTTTTCCTGCAAGCTGCCAAGGCGGGCGCTTGCCTTCCAGTGAATGTTTTTCGCGGGCCGTGTTCCGGTATAGTCACGGGTTCCCGCGTACCAGGCGGGGTCTTCAACCGGGCCGCGCGCGGCATGCGCTCCGAAATATTCCTGAAACGGCAGATTTAAGGTTTTCAGGCGCAGACGGCGGGGAAAAATAATAATTTCACAGCCGCTGGTAAAACTCCGCGTCCGGGAACTTAAACCCAAAAGATCGCCTGCGCAAACCAGCACAGGCCCTGGACGCGATATTCCCCTCTTCAGCGCTTTCAGACTCAGGACGCGCCTGCTTTTTTCCCGGGAAAGAAGCCGCAGACTGCTGTGCAGAAGGCTCTGGCGATTAAATTCTTCGTTTTCTTCTTTCTCTCCTTCCCCGCCTTCTTCCACCGGCGCGTCAGAATACGCCCGCGCTGGCGCCAGACGCGGAATCCAGGGCAGTTCCAGGCTCAGCCACACAGGCAGCAGTTTCATGTTATGCAGCTCTATTACAAGCCCCGTATCCTCGCCAGGAAAAACCCTGTCCCTGACAGGCCGTAAAGTACAGGAAAGCCGCGAACAGGCCCGGCGCGACCACACATCCGCCGCGAAGCTGATAAAAAGCGCCCCCGCGGCCGCAAGCGCCAGCGC
>JAISAF010000091.1 GCA_031266855.1 Spirochaetales bacterium | reverse complement strand
GGGCGCGCGCACCCGCGGCAACCTGCGGACTTGCGTATACCCCAACAGGCCGCGCTTTTGCTTCGAAAATGCGGTTTTTTTACCGCCGGTTTTTTTGCCCCCAAAAAAACCCGCTTCGCCAGGCGCTGTACCTGGTGGCAAACCCGCAAGCGCGGACGCTTGCTTCTAACCCAGCGCAGGCAGAGCCTGCGCCGAGCGGGGATATGATGGTAAGCGGAGCGCGAAAGCCCGTGGGGCGCAATGGGATTGAAGCGGAAAGCCCACAGGATTTGCAGCGGCAAATCCGAGGACTTGCAGCGGAAAGCCCGGTTTTTTGCGATCAGGGAATTTGCGGCGCAAATTCCCTGATCGCAAAAAATGCGCCATGTGTTATGCGCTATAATGAACAAAAAAAAATAGTTGAAAGATATCTGCGCCGGGAATTGACAAAACCGCCTGTATATGGAAACTGTCTAACAATTATGAACAAAATTTCCATTCTTGATACGACGCTGCGGGATGGCATGCAGGGCGTAGAGGTCAATTTCAGCCTGAGCGATAAAATCCAGATTGCCCATGAACTTGACGAACTGGGTATTGATATTATCGAAGCGGGATTTCCGCTGTCCAACGATAAGGAGGCCGCGTTTTTTCGGAATATCAGGAAAGAAAAATTCCGTCACGCGGCTATTGCCGCTTTTGGTTCGACCCGCAGACCTGGGGCCGTGGCGCATAACGACGAACATTTGAAAGCTTTGCTGGAGGCCGAAACGCCCTGGGTGGTGATTGTGGGCAAAACATGGAAAGCTCATGTGGAGAAAGTAATCCGTACTACGGCGCAGGAAAATCTTGATATGATTGCAAGCTCGGTAAGCTGCCTGAAAGCCGAGGGGCGCGGGGTGGTTTTTGATCTGGAACATTTTTTTGACGGTTACCGGGACGATCCGGCTTACGCCCTCCAGGTACTGAAAACAGCGACGCGGGAGGGGGCCGATTTTCTGTGCCTGTGCGATACCAACGGAGGCATCCTTCCTATGGAAGTTATCTCCGTGCTGGATGCGCTGTCCCGCGAGGAGCTTGCCCCTCTGGGTGTACACTTTCACAATGACACAGGCAACGGCGTCGCGAACAGCATCCTTGCCCTTGCCCACGGCGCGCGGCACGTGCAGGGAACAATAAACGGCTGGGGCGAGCGCTGCGGGAACGCGAATCTGTGCAGCATCCTGCCTACCATCGCGCTGAAACTTAAATACGAGTGCTCGGCAAACGCCCATGTCTCAAAAATAACTTCCCTGTCCCGTTTCGTGTTTGAGAAGGCCAACATCATTCCAGACAAACGCCAGCCCTACGTGGGCGAAGCCGCGTTCAGCCACAAGGCCGGCCAGCACGCTGACGTACTTGCGAAGGCCGATTATCTTATGGAGCATATTGATTCCCGTCTCGTGGGAAACGAGCGGCGCATCCTTTTGTCGGAACTTGCCGGGAAATCGACAATCGTGGATAAGCTGTCCAGGTACGGCGAGTTTGACAAAAACTCCCCCGAAGTGGAAAAACTTATTGCCACGCTGAAAGAGAAGGAAAACCTGGGTTACGAGTACGAAGCCGCCGAGGCGTCCTTTGACATTCTTATCCGCAAAGTCCTGGGCGCCTTTACCCCGCTCGCGGAACTGAGCAACTATCACCTCGAATCCTACAAAACCGGCGGCGTTCCCGCGAAAACCGTCGGGCGCATGTTTCTGCGCGTACAGGGCAAGGAAGTCATGGGCGCCGCCGTGGGCATTGGCCCGTTTGAAACCCTGGACGGTTCCCTGCGAAGCGCGCTGGAACCCTTTTTCCCCTTCCTGAAAAACATCAGCCTTACCGACTACAAAGTCCGCGTACTCAACGCCGAAACCGAAGGTTCCGCCTCGAAAGTGCGCGTTTTCATTTCCTGTACCGATCATCATCAGCACACCTGGGACACTGTCGGCGTCAGCGAAAACATCGAGGAAGCCTCCTGGGAAGCCCTTGTGGACAGCCTGAATTATTACTTTAATACTTTTATCGTGAAGCAATAAATTCTTTAGAAATTGTTTTGGGCCCGGTTTCTTGCGGCTAACGCCGCAGGAAACCGGGCTATCCGCTGCAAGTCCTTGCGTAGCGCACCAGCGGCGTAAACAGGGATCGTTATATGCAGTGCGCCCTATTTATTTTAAAATACTCTATCTGCTATAATCGGGACCTGGCGGGAATAATACTTCGTAATGCATTCTACCATTTTCCTGATGGAAAACAACGGGAGGCATTTCATAATTGTCTTTTACTCCAAACGCTACTTGATTTTCTATAAACGCAACAGTTTCACCAAGAGAATAAATAGCGAAAAAATAATTATCCGATCTATCATATATATAAAAACTAATAATATCATCTATCCCATCACCATTAAAATCTATTATTGATAAGAATTCACGTCCAAAATGAGTACCAGGTACAGAGTCCATAATAGTATTATATTTTTCATCGTCTTGTATATGACCAAACGCTATTTCAAGATATTTCGTAATTATTTGTAATTCTTTATCATAATATAGCAAATAAATATTATACAATTTTTCTCCATACCATTCATGGTGTATTGATACTATTAAAAAGTTTCTATCTATGACATGTAACTCCATAATTTCCTTAACATCTTC
>JAISAF010000380.1 GCA_031266855.1 Spirochaetales bacterium | reverse complement strand
TTATTCCGGCAAGCGGGTTTAATACCCCGCCCCTTGGGGCGGTTCTTAATTCTGCCGTATTGTTGGATGACGCTGGTATTAAACCCGCGATACAATCCATACCTATCGGAAACAACCATACCCCGCGCTTGCGGCAGGGTGGTTGATATTTCTTTGTGGTTAGTCTTTATGGTGTACTAGTGCGCATAACGCCGGTCGCGCGAAGCGCGAAAAGCCCGTGGGGCGCAAAGGATTGCAGCGGAAAGCCCACAGGATTTGCATTGGCAAATCCGAGGACTTGGAGCGGAAAGCCTGGTTTTTTTGGGCGGGCGAAAGCCCGCCCAAAAAAATGCGCCCAAAACATAAAAAAATCCCGCACGTTTATCCTGGTTTTTTTTCCACAGAGTATTTGTGTCTTTTCACAAAATAGGATATACTCTTGAAGAATAATTATGCAAACCATGTCGCGCTACGAACTTATGACAACAAAGCCGGTGGAGAGCCTTGTCCTGAGGCTGGCGGGTCCGAGCCTTGTGATTATGATGATATCCGCTATGTACAATATGGCGGACACGTATTTTGTAAGTTCTTTGGGAACCAGTCCGACAGCTTCCCTGGGGATTTCCTTTTCGCTGATGGCGCTTATTCAGGCCGTGGGGTTTTTCTTTGGGCAGGGAGCGGGCAGCTTTATCGCGCGGGCGCTGGGCGCGCGGGACAACGAAAACGCTTCGCGCATGGCGGCGACTGGTTTCTATTCTTCCTTTATCGCGGGGGCGCTTATCGCGGCCGCGGGGCTTGTTTTTTTAACGCCGCTGTGCGTTCTCCTGGGAGCAACGCCGACCATTATGCCCTACGCGCGGCAGTATTTACGGTTTATCCTGCTGGGCGCGCCGTTTATGACATCGTCCCTGACACAGAATAATATCCTGCGCTTTCAAGGCAGTTCATTTTACGGCATGCTCGGAATGACCTCCGGCGCCGTCCTGAATGTGGGGCTTGATCCGCTTTTTATTTTCGGCCTGGATATGGGCGTAAGCGGGGCGTCTCTGGCAACAATGCTCAGCCAGATGGTAAGCTGCGCCATTTTATTTTTTATAAGCTGCCGACAGAAAGGGAACATCAGGATTTACCTGAAAAATTTTTCCCCGCGCCGTAGCGCCTACAAGGAAATGCTGCGTGGAGGTTTACCCTCGCTTCTGCGGCAGGGGGTCGCCAGCATCGCCACGATCTTTCTCAACCGCGCCGCGGGCGGTTTCGGCGACGCCGTAATAGCGGCTATTTCCATCGTAAACCGGGTGGTTCTGGTCGCGACATCGGCCCTCCTGGGATTCGGACAGGGCTTTCAGCCGGTCTGCGGATTTAATTACGGAGCGAAACGCTATGACCGGGTAAAAAAAGCATTCTGGTTCTGCATGAAACTCTGCTCTTCCGTACTCGCGGTTCTGGCCGTACTGGGCTTCATCTTCGCCCCCGATATTATCGCCCTGTTCAGAAAGGACGACCTGGAGGTTGTCCTCACCGGAACCCTGGCGCTACGGGTGTACTGTTTCCCATTTCCGCTTCTGGGCTGGGTTATCCTGAATAACATGATGATGCAGACAACCGGCAAAGCTGTATCGGCAAGCATCCTGGCCCTGTCCCGGCAGGGGCTGTTTCTTGTCCCCCTCGTGTTTTTACTTGACCGCTGGCTGGGAGTTCTGGGCATCCAGATAGCGATGCCCATAGCGGATTTCTGCACCTTTCTTTTATCGGTACCGCTGGGTTTACGAATTCTGCGCGGCATGCGCGGGGAGTCTTCCGAAAAATCGTTTTCAGAAAATTCAGGAGGGGGAGCGCCTCCAATTCCTGAAGAGTAAGAATTATACGCTTGTAGAAAAGCCTTTTTATTGCGCGGCTCCCCCTGAGCTCCGGCCTCCTCGCGCGTTGTGCTGTAACCCGGCGCTGTCTTAAGAAAGCCAGCGCCTTTTGCCGGTTCTTCGCGCTGCGGGGTCCTCCGCTACCCAGGCTGCATGGGCGAGCAGCAATTTTGCCCGGCAAAATTGCGACCAGCCCCCTCGTCCGGGTACGCGCACCAGCGGCAACGCCGGGGGAGTGAACGCGCCCCCGCGCGTTCACTCCCCCGGCATGGTTTTAGGCCGGCCCAGCGCGTTGCGCTGGGCCGTGCGGTGATATGCCCTACCACACGATTTTTTTTGCCCCGCAAAAAAAATCGTGGCGTATAACGCGGGCCGCCGCCCGCGCAAGGGATTGCAGCGGAAAGCCCGCAGGATTTGCATTGGCAAATCCGAGGACTTGGAGCGGAAAGCCCGGTTTTTGGCGCTTTGCGCCAAAAATGCGCCCAAATTCCGAATTATAAGGGTTTATTTCATGCCGTATTTTTTTTCAAGTTTTTCGTAGTAATCAAGGATTGTACGCACGTATTTTCGTTTCTCCCTGTAGGGATGATAGTAAAAGGAACGTTTGAAACCGTAGGCGATAATGTCCTTGAGCATAGACGGCGTTATGTCAAAGTTATCCAGGGCCAGGCGGTATTCGTTACAGACGTTTGTATGCGAAACCAGTCTGTTATCCGTGCAAAGGGTAACAGAAAGGTTGTGAGCCAGCATTTCCCGGAACGAGTGGGAACGGATGCCGGTAAGGTGGGGCGAAGTTTGCATATTGCTGGTCAGGCACACCTCCACGGTGATGCGGTTTTCCGCGATGTAATTGACGAGGTTTTCCATATAGACTTCCCTGCCCCAGGGCGGATCTGATCGGATCATGCCGGTGTCAAAAAGATGAAGACCGTGACCGATTCTGTCGGCATGCAAATCGGTGATAGCCTGGAAGATGGATTCCGGGCCATAAGCCTCGCCAGCGTGAACGGTTTTCCGCATAAAGTTTTTCGTTATGTAGCTGTAAGCCGCCTCGTGAGCGCTTGCGGGATAGCCATGCTCGCTTCCCGCGAGGTCGAAACCCACGATCTGAATATCGGTCTCCCGCTGGAGTTTTACAGCGGCCTTTGACAGCTCAAGCCCCGCCATTTGAATAACTTCCAGGGAATCTGAATAAGGATGCACCTCGTGAAAATCCCGGTAAAACTGGGAAAAATGCGCGTTAAAAAACCTCATAGCGCAAACAATAATGCCATAGTCAAAAGGCGGCTCGTCCTGCGCGATCTTCGCGTTGATATCGCTTCTTGCCCTGCGCAGCCCCCGATCCACAGCGGCGATCACATCCTCAAAAAGAAAATCCCTGTGCATGTGAAGCTGCGGAGCGAACCGCGCCTCAATGTAGCGCACGCCCTCGGCGAAATTATCCAAAGCCAGTTCGTAAGCCGTCCGCTCCAAAGCCTGCGCGTCCTGCATAACCCGCCCCGTCCACGCAAAACCAACAAGGTATTCATCAAGGTTTTTGTAAGCAGCTTTGAAAACAAGCTCTTTCAAGCCCTCCTCCGTAAAGGAAGGAAGCTGGATTTTTCTTTCCCTCGCAAGTTCAATCAAGGTTCGCAGCCTTAATGATCCATCCAGATGCACATGCAGGTCTGTTTTCGGAATCTCGCGAATAAAATCGTTACTGAATTTCTGCATAATAATATAAACTATAACATAAAAATGAAAGGAAAAAAGAGGATTGCGCCGGAAAATCAAAGCGCCGACATGTACCTTTTATGATCAAAAATAAATAATGGCACATTTTTTGCGGTCAGGGAATTTTCTCTGCAAATTCCCTGACCGCAAAAAACCGGGCTTTCCGGGGGTTCCGCCGCTTACGCGGCCGCTTCGCGCCCCTCCAATCCCTTGCGCCGCCCCAGCGGCAGCGCGCGCCAGTGAATGCCAGGCATTCACTGGCGCGCCGGACATTCATTTCGCATAACGCCACCCCCCGCGCCCGCGCGGAAACCGCGCGGGCCGGTTACCCCGCGTTATACGCACGCACATAATTACCGCTGGCAATTATTTGCGCGGCCTGGTTTTCAAACTACAAGCGTAACCGCCGGCTGAAAACGTGGCGGCGATGAGCCGACAGGTGATAACTACAGGCACAGCGCGTTACGCGCTGTGCCTGGTGGCAAACCACGCAATTTTGCGAAGCAAAATCGCGGGCCTCCCCGCCGTGCTGCGCACGGCGTGGAGGCGGTGTTATACGCAACACGTTTTTTTGCGAAGCAAAAAAAACGTGTTGTTGCAACCGCTGTGCGTGCGCAAGGGATTGTAGTGGAAAGCCCGCAGGAAGCGCATTGGCGCTTTCCGAGGACTTGTAGCGGAAAGCCTGGTTTTTTGCGGTTGCCGGGATTTGCCGCGCAAATCCCGGCAACCGCAAAAAATGCGCCCAAAAAACCATGCTTGAATTTCCGCTCAGATCGTGATACGGATAAAGGTATGGGAAAAACAATCCATGCCTTTATACTCGCGCTTATTCTGGGCGCCGCCGCCTTCGCGGTGGAAGTGAAAACCCAGGCGAAC
>JAISAF010000329.1 GCA_031266855.1 Spirochaetales bacterium | reverse complement strand
AAGGCCGCCGCTCAGGGTACCGGTTCAGTCGGTCTAATGTATCAGGAAGCGTATAGTTATGACGGCGCAAAAATTGTTTCCGTATATCTTTTTAGAACCAAAGTTACCATTTCAGAGGCAGGAACAAGAAAAGGATTAAAAACATTTGAACAAAAGGGCGCGTCATTCAGGGCGGCGGCCTTCAGCCCCGATGGAAAACAGATCGTCATAGCCGGGGACGGAGACGCAGACTCAAAGAATATTAAGATATGGGAACCGGGTTCTACCGGAAATGGGAAAATCATAAATTCCTTCGCGCGGGACTATACCTACAGCGTATGCTACAGCCCTGACGGGAAACGCATCGTTTCAGGCCATGATTCCGATGTTAAAATATGGAACCCCGAAACCGGCAGGGAACAGCGGATACTGCGGGGGCATAAACACAGGGTTTCCACTGTGGCTTTCAGCGCCGACGGCAGGTATATCGCCTCCGGTTCTTATGACACAACTATACGGATTTGGGATGCGCAAAGCAACAAAGAACTCCTCTGCATTTCCGACAACATAGGCGCGGTATCCTCCGTCGCCTTTAGCCCGGACGGCAAACGCCTTGCCGCGGGTTCCTATGACGGCTCGATATATTTATACGATGTCAATAGCCCGGAACGCGCTTCCGCCGGAAACCGCCGAATCGTCCAACTGGTGTTATTTTCCGGTTCCGACTCCGCCATAGCCTCCGCCACCCGCGACATAGCCGTGGAGGAAATAGCCGAAAAAGCCGCCTCCGTCAATGGTGAATGGATCGCCATTACCCCCTACGGCTACTACCAGGCTTCCCCGCGCGGCGACCGCTACCTCAACGTCCGGGGGGGGGGGGCAACACCGTCAGCGGCGTAGACTCATACCACTTCCGTGTTCTACAACCCGGAAGTGGTACAGGCGCGCCTCGCCGACCGGCCCGATCCGGCTTCCAAAGCAAGCCTGAACATTCAGCAGGCCGCCTCCTTTGCCCCGCCAACCGTTACCCTGCGAGCCGCAAACACTACCGTTACCAGCGCCACGGCGGATATTTCCGTTACGATCAGCGACAAAAATCAGCCCAGCAAAAACATCAAAGTCCTCGTAAACGGCACGCTTTTGGGCGGCGGGGATTTAGGCAAGGCAAACGGACGCGGCCTTGCTCCCGGAAAAACCAGCCTGGGCGTTACGGACAATCTAAAGGAAGTCAGCTTCAACCTCCCCGTCCCCCTTGAACCCGGCGAAAACATCATCGAGGTAGCGGCCTTTAACGGCTACACCGAAAACAGGCGCAGCCTCAGCGTTACCTGGCGCACTACCCAGCGCCTCCCCCCGCCGAACCTCAGAATACTCGCCATAGGCGTTAACAAGTACGACGACTCCCGCATACGATCCCTTAATTATTGCGTCAGCGACGCGCAGGGCATTATCGATTCCTTCAAGGCCCAGGCCGGTAGGCGTTACGCCAAAGTGGACAGCCTCCTCATCGCGGACGGGGAGGCGATCACGCCCACCGCGGCGAATATCCGCGACAAGCTCAAGTGGCTTGACCAGGCGGGGCCGCGCGACGTCATTATCCTTTTTCTGGCCGGGCACGGAATTACCGCAGACAACAATTTCTACTTCGCGCCCAAAGACGTCTCCCTTACCACAGGAAATACCCTGGACACCGCAAAAGCCATTTCCGACAGGGACATTCTTTCAGTACTGGACGCGCCGGGCAAGCGCATTATCTTTATCGACGCCTGTCAGTCCGGGGGCGTGGACGGCAACCTGATGACCCGCGTCTTAATGGAAAGTAACGGCCTGGTATTCACCGCGGCGCAGGGCAGCGAGCGTTCCAGCGAGTTTGAGGATTTGAAGCACGGCATCTTTACCTACAGCATCATGGAGGGCCTGCGGGGAAAATATAATACGCGGGGGGCCA
Source organism: Spirochaetales bacterium (assembly GCA_031266855.1). Taxonomy (GTDB): domain Bacteria; phylum Spirochaetota; class Spirochaetia; order DTKZ01; family DTKZ01; genus JAISAF01. The sequence goes on along the minus strand of JAISAF010000329.1, from coordinate 4,045 downwards.
AAGACATAAAAGTGCTGCCCTTAAGCGTTTCGGTGGCGGACTACGTTTCAAAAGAAGTGGAACGCAGGACACGGGGAACCCGCGAGCCGCTCACCCAGAATCCCAAAGTCTATTCGCTGGGCTTCCCCGAACTGACCATTGCCGAAACTGAATAATGGGCAGGGAGCAGGGAGCATTGGGCGCATTTTTTGCTTCGCAAAAAACCGGGCTTTCCGCTGCAATCCCTTGTGCCGCCCAGCGACAGCAGCGGGATGGTGAATGCTAAAGCATACACCATCCCGCCCCCGGAATCCCTTGCGCGGCCTGCGGGCTTTTTGGACATTGAACAAACTCTTAAGAGCCTGTTCAATATCTGGAAAACCTCTGCGCGCGCAAGGGATTGGAGGGATGCGAAGCAGCCACAGCGCTCCGCGCTGGGGCCGTAGCGATAGCGGAGTCCCGGAAAGCCCGGTTTTTTGCGGTTTGGGAATTTGCACCGCAAATTCCCTGACCGCAAAAAATGCGTCCAAATTCTGATATTGAAGCGAAATTATAAAGATTTTGAACAGGCTCTAAGGAGATGAAAAAATGAAAAAAATACGGATTATAACGGTTTTATGCCTGTCCGCGTTCTGCGTTATAAGCTGCGCGGGCCAGGCGGCTCCTGTGGAAGAAGCTTCCGTGGAGGAGGCGCCCGCTTCGGATACGCTTACCCTTGACAAGGCCATAGCGGACATAGCCGCCTGGTTTGCGGGCAGGCTGCCTCCATCCTCCGCCGTGGCCATAACGGGTTTTGAGGCCGAAACGGAAAACCTGTCCGCCTACGCCGCCGAAGAGCTGTGGAACTGTTTTGAAAAAGCGGGCGGCTTTATCATGGTGGACAGGCGGAACCTTGAAAAAATCCGTGATGAGATACGCTACCAGCTTTCCGGCGAGGTCAGCGACGAATCCGCGCGGGCCATAGGCCAGCAGTACGGCGCGCGGTACATCATTTACGGAAGCCTGACGCGTATAGGCGGTGAGTACCGCATAACGGCTTACGCGAGCGATGTGGAAAAAGCAAGCTCCGCCATGCGCGCCCTCAGCGTCCGGCAGGACGGGCGTTTAAGCGCCCTGCTCCGCAAAGAGCAAACCAGCCTTGAGGCCGAAATCGACAAGGCGCTTGCCAGCCTGGGCCGCCCGCTTGCCGGCCGCATGACTATCGGCATAGGCAGGATAAGCCTAAGCGGAACCGGAACGGTAACAACCCTTTCGGACTACCTGAAAACAGGTATCGCCCACAGCGCTCTACAGCAGGCCGGTAAATACGAACTGGCCGGTGACAGCATAATCAGCGAATACGCGGTGTCCGCGGCAAACTTAACACGTGATATTTTTGTGGAGGACAGCCCGCCCGCCCCCGCGCTCAATCCCCTCATACAGGGTATCGTGGAAGGGGAATTTTCCCCGCTGGGCGAAGACGCGCAGGTAACGCTGCGCCTGGTATCCGCGAGGGACAACAAGGCGCTGGGTTCAAGCCGTTTTGTGATTCCGGCCGCGGAGATGACAAAACGGGGGCTGTCGCTGTACCCGCCAAAAAACGAAACAGTTATTTCGCGGGCTGAGTTTGAGGCAAAACAGGCGGCTGTCGCCCTCTACAGCGGCAGGAATAACACTTTTGGTTTTACCGTCCAGGCCGACGACCTTGACGGCGTGTACCACGCCGGGGAATACATGACCATGCGGCTCTACGCGGAGAAGGACTGCTATTTCAGAATACTGCACGTCGGTGTCGGTGGAAATGTGCAGACTCTCTACCCGCGTTCCCCCGGCGACGACAACTTTATCGAAGCGGGCCGGACGCGCAGGATTCCCGACAATACCCGTTTCAGAATCGCCTCTCCTTTCGGGGAGGAATATATTCTTGCGGCTGCCTACGGCAGCCGCTTTGATGCCACGGGTTCAGGCGGGGCCGTTCCGCTTGGGACAGCGGGTGTGACACGCGACATTATAGTTGAAGAGGAGACCCCGCATAAAGAAATGCGGCCGCTCGCGACGGCAAAATTCAGTTATACGACACTGCCATACCAGAGACGGAAAAACCCCTGAGTACGGCAGCCGATAGTGATAAATACGTGCACTCCGCTCCGCGCTTGGTGGCAAACCACGCAATTTTGTCAGAACAAAATTGCGACCGCCGGGCTATGGGCGCATAATTGCCAGCGGCAATTATGCGCCCTCGGAATTGCATACGCAATTCCGGGAGCTGGTTCCAACGCTGCAAGCGTGGACGCTTGCAGCTAACACGGCGTAGGCAGAGCCTACGCCGGGCGGGGGTTTAAGGCCGTTCATAGCGGTACGTGTACCGCTATGAACGGTGTCAGCCCGTGGGGCGCAATGGGATTGCAGCGGAAATCCCGCAGGAAAGTGCCGAAGGCACTTTCCGAGGAATTGGAGCGGAAAGCCCGGTTTGCGGCGCTTCGCGCCGCAAATTCGCCCAAATCACGCGGATAAAAAATTCCTGTGTGTTTATCCTGTTCCTTCGTTTAAAATTCTTGATTTTATGTGCCCGCTGGTATACAATGAAAAAATCAATTATTACGGAGGTATCTATATGGCGTATAAAATTACCGCTGAGGAATGTGTGAATTGCGGAGCCTGCGAGACTGAATGCCCGGTCTCGGCCATCAGTGAAAAGGATGATGTCCGCATAATAGATTCCGCTAAGTGTACAAGCTGCGGTTCCTGCGCGGAAGCATGTCCGGCGGGCGCTATCGCAGCGGGCTAATCCCCTATGCCGCTCCTTCCGGGGCGGTTTTTTATTTTCAGGGGGAAAAATTTACCGCTAAGTCGTAAGTCGAAATAAATCTAAAAATTATATTCAGGATCAGGGAGGCGGAAATGGCTTCTTTTTCGTACAGTAATCCGGTAAAGAAAAAATTATTGGAAGGAAAGCCGAGTTTCGGTTCGTGGATTCAGGTGCCGCATCCTTCGGTTGCGGAAATGCTCTGCGCTGTGGGCTTTGACTGGCTTGCCGTCGATATGGAACATTCCGATGCCGGTGTGTCGCAGTATTCGGACATAATCCGCGGTATGTACGGGCGCGGCTCCGTTCCGATGGCCCGCGTACAGGAAAACGATACGCTTGTTATCCGCAGGCTTCTGGACGCGGGCGCCTGGGGAGTCATCGTCCCAATGGTAAACTCCGCGCGGGAAGCGGAGCGGGCTGTCCAGGCCGTCAGGTTTCCTCCCCGCGGCATACGGGGATCGGGCTTCGCGCGGGCTAACGACTACGGACAGGGCTTTAATGAATATATCCGGGCCTCCGACGATGTTCTGGTCATGGCCATGTGCGAGACAAAGGAGTCGGTCGATAACATCGGAGAAATCGTGGCGGTCGAGGGCATCGACGGCATCTTTATGGGGCCCTATGATCTCTCCATGTCCTATGGCATTCCCGGAAAAACAAACGAACCTGTTATGGCGGCGGCGCGGAAAAAGGTTCTTGAGGCCTGCAAAAAAGCGGGCAAGGCCCCGGGCCTGCATCACTTTAACCTGACACGCGAAAGCATCAGGGGTATTCTGGACGAAGGTTTCCTTTTTGTGGCCCTCGGCGTTGACGCCGCCTTCATTCAAAGCGGAGCCAGCGCGGCCTTTCGCGCCGCCGTGGGAGAATAGCTTCCGGGCCGGAATAAACGCAGATGATTTTACTCTCCTTGTGGGCGCGTTTTTGGCGCTCCGCGCCAAAAACCGGGCTTTCCGCTGCAAGTCCTCGGAAAGCGCCCATGCGCTTTCCTGCGGGCTTTCCGCTGCAATCCCTCGCGCGCGCCCAGCGGCTAACCATGACCGTAAACGCACCCCCGCAAAAATTGCTCCGCAATTTTTGCGATCAGCCTCGCGCGCGCACCAGCGGCAGCGCGGAATCGCCCCTGGCGATTCTGCGGCCTGGTTGCTGGCCGCCGCCGCTGGCGGCGGCGTGCGTTATAAACCCGCGCTTTTGCCTCGGCCCTTAGCCTGTGTATACGCAAAGGGCTTTTTAGGGCCTCTTGCCCGGAAAGCCTGTTACCAGAAAAACACGCTCCCGCGT
>JAISAF010000310.1 GCA_031266855.1 Spirochaetales bacterium | reverse complement strand
ATGCATCCTGGCAAGAGGCCCTAAAAAGCTCCTGGCGTATACACAGGTTAAAGGGCCGAAGCAATTAGCTGCCCCTGAATTGCCACGGCAATTCAGGGGACTGGTTCTGAGCTGCCACTCAAAATCGCGACCGCCTGAGTTACAGGCGCATAATTGCTAAAGCAGTAATTATGCGCCCAGGAAATTGCCGTAGGCAATTTCCTGACATGGTTCTCAAGCCGCTGCGCGCAGCGCGAAAAGCCCGCGGGCCGCGCAAAGGATTGGAGGGATGCGAAGCAGCCACGCCGCAGGCGGGGCCGCAGCGATAGCGGAGTCCCGGAAAGCCTGGTTCCGGGGGCGCGCTCAGGGCGCCCCCGGAATGCGCCCCAAAAAAATAAGTGCCGCTGACCATATATTCCGCGGGAGGTCTTTAACTTACGCGCGGATTATGATAGGCTTATTCAAATTATGAGTTTAGAAGCCTTCGTTCTGGGCACGGGAGGTATGATGCCTCTGCCGGGCCGCTTTTTGACATCGGTTCTGCTTCGCCGCGAGGGAGACCTTTTTCTTTTTGACTGTGGCGAGGGGACGCAGGTATCGCTGCGCGGCCTGAATCTGAAATGGAAGAAGATCACCGCGATTTTTATTTCCCATACGCACGCGGATCATATTACCGGCCTTCCGGGTATCCTTATGCTCTCCAGCCAGGTGGACCGCGTGGAGCCGCTGTATATCATCGGGCCGCCGAAGATACGCGAGTTTGTGGAGCTTTCCCGCAGGGTTCTGGATATGTATATTAACTACGAAATCGTCGTTCAGGAAATCGAAAATCCCGGACAGCCGGGCGAGGTTTTCCGGCAGAATGGTTACGCGGTTACCAGTTTTCCCCTGCGGCACACCAAGCCCTGTGTGGGCTACGCCTTTGCGGAGGACACGCGGCCCGGCGTTTTTTATCCAGAGAAAGCCCTGGGGCTGGGCGTACCGCGGGGGCCTCTGTGGTCGCGGCTTCAGGCGGGCAGCCCGGTCGTTTCGGAAAGCGGGCAGACAGTCCAGCCGGAAGATGTTCTGGGGCCGTCCCGCCGGGGCCGCAAGTTTTCGTTTATAACGGACACGCTTTTTACGCAAAGCGCCTGCGCCTATGTGAAGGACTCCGACATACTTATCTGCGAAGGGATGTTCGCGAAAGACCTGGAAGACTCCGCGCGCGAGAAAAAACACATGACTTCGCAGCAGGCGGCGGCCATAGCGAAAAACTCCGGCGGCATAGGAAAAATGGGGCTTATCCATTACAGCCCCCGCTATATGGAACGGGATCTCAAACAACTGCTGCGCGAAGCCAGGGAGATTTTCCCCGACACCTTTCTGACCCGCGACGGTCAGGTTCTGCCCATGCCGAACCCGGATTAAACGGGGATTTTGCCGGTGAGGTTTATTTCGCGATGGAAGAATTTGGGCGCATTTTTTTGGACGTGCTACGCCCGCCCAAAAAAACCGGGCTTTCCGCTCCAAGTCCTCGGATTTGCCAATGCAAATCCTGTGGGCTTTCCGCTGCAATCCCTTGCGCCGCCCAGCGGCGGGCCGCAAAATTGCTTCGCAATTTTGCGGCTACCTCCATCGCGCGGCGGCTTGAGAATGAAGCCCCGGAATTGCCTCACGGCAATTCCGGGGGCGCATAATTGCCGTTGGCAATTATGCGCGTGTAACCAGTCGGCAGCCGGTGTTATACGCCATACATTTTTTTGCGAAGCAAAAAAATGCATGTTAGGTGATATGCGGTCGGCTGCCGGCGGCGGGCCGCCGCCGCCCGCGCAAGGGGCTGGTCGCGAATTTGCATTCGCAAATTCGCTGCTCGCCCATGCATCCTGGATTGGAGGGGCGCGCAGCGGTCCGGCCGCTTAAGCGGCCGGACGGAACCCCCGGAAAGCCCGGTTTTTGGCGCTTTGCGCCAAAAATGCGCCTGAAGACAGTCGCTTTCCGATAGGTATTAGATTGTAGTGGGCGCTTCGCGCCCCCGGAATGCGCCAAAAATCTGATATTGAGGAGGAAATATGATTGAAGCGGAAAATCTGGGAAAATCCTACGGAGATTTTACCGCGGTAAAGGACGTTACATTTTCTGTGCGGCCTGGCGAAATTGTCGGCCTTCTGGGGCCGAATGGGGCGGGGAAGACGAGCATTATGAAAATCCTGACTGGCTACCATTTTCCTTCAAGGGGGCGGGCCGTGGTAGGCGGCTATGATGTGGAAAAAGATCCTGTCAGGGTAAAGGCCGCGGTGGGGTATTTGCCGGAAAGCTCTCCTGTGTATGGGGAGTTTTCCGTGGAGGAATATCTGGGCTTTGTGGCGGCGGCCCGTGGCATTGCGCCTGACAGCCGGGATCGCGCCCTGGCCGCGGCGATACGTGAATGCGGTCTTGAGAAAATGCGGCGCAGGACTATCAGTAAACTATCGAAGGGCTACCGGCAGCGTACCGGGCTTGCGCAGGCTATTATTCATAACCCCGCGATTCTGATTCTTGATGAACCTACCGCGGGGCTTGATCCGAACCAGATCGCCGAAGTGCGGCGGCTTATCCGCAAAATGGGGAATGAAAAAACCGTTATTCTTTCCACGCACATTTTGCAGGAAGTCGAAGCGCTTTGCGACAGAATCCTTATTCTGAATGAGGGGCTCATCGCCGCGGGCGGAACCCGTGATGAAATTGCCGCTCAGATCAAGGGCGGGCAGCAGTACGAACTTGTCATTAAGAGCGAAAAGTTTTTAAGCCGTGAAGACCTTGCTGGTATTCCGGGGCTTACGGGTGTCGGGGATTTTCAGCCGCTGCCTGGTGAGGGCGAACCTTCCGGCGGCGGCGGTTTTAAGCTCTACGAGGCGCGTGTATCCCTGGAGGCCGGCGCGGAAGGCGGCGATGTCCTTTTTGACTGGGCGCTCGCGAAAGGATACAGGCTGCGCGCGCTGACAAAACAGCGTTACAGCCTTGAAGCTCTCTTCGCGCGCTTTACCGAAGCCGGCGGCGCGTCATAAGGAGGAAACAAATGCGTAAAATTCTGCCGCTTGTAAAAAAGGAACTCGCGGTTTTTTTTAATTCGCCCGCGGCCTATGTACTGGGAGCGGCGTTTATCATTTTTATGTCTGTCTGGTTTTTCTTTCTCCTGCGTTTTCCCGCCCGGAATATAGCTTCCCTGCGGGGATATTTTGAAGTTATCCCTATAGTTTTTATTATCCTTATTCCCGCCCTCACGATGCGGGGCTGGGCGGAGGAGCGCAAACTCGGTACGGCGGAACTTCTTCTTACCCTGCCTTATACGGAGGTTCACCTGGTTGTCGCGAAATTTCTGGGGCCGTTTTTTTTCCTGTGTATACTTATGGGCCTTACCCTGCCGCTTCCCCTGACGGTTCTGCCTTTGGGTCATTTTGAAACGGGCGAAATAGTGGGGGAGTATACTGGCATTCTGCTTCTGGGCGCCGCGGCCCTGTCTATCGGGCAGTTTGCCTCGGTTCTGTCAACAAACCAGGTTTCCTCGTTTCTTCTGGGCGCCGGGGCGCTTATCTTTTTTACGCTTGTCCACTACGCGGGGGAGCTTTCCGGCATTCCTTCGTTCCTGGGATCTCTTCTGCGCTATCTTTCGCTGGAATACCATTTTGACAGCTTCCGCAAGGGAGTCCTGGATACGCGGGACATCGTGTATTTTCTTTTCATCTGCGCGCTTTTCCAGTACCTGACGGTGAAAACCCTTGTCATAAGGAAATGGAGTTAAGGCATGAAGACTACTACCCTTGAAAAAACTGAAAAAACTGAAAAAACTGAAAGAACTGAAAGAACTGAAAGAAAAAAGAAAGTCCGTTCAGGCGGTTTCCGGGAAACGCTTTTGGGATTTCTTACGCTGCTTGTTATGATTCTTATTGCCGCGAACAGTCTGGTTTTTTATACACGGTTCGACCTGACGGAAAACAAAGCCTTTTCGATATCCGATGTTTCCAAAAATCTTTTCCGGGATATTTCCGAATCGGTAATGATAACATATTATATCTCGAAGCGGCTTGCGGGACTTTCCCCCATACCCGGCCAGATTGAGGACCTTTTGTACGAATACGCGGCCTATGGACGGGGCCGGATACGGGTTTCCGTCGTCGATCCGGAAAAGGCGGCCGCGGATGGCCTTCGCGTGGAGGAACTGGGCATCGCCGCCCAGCAGATTCCGGTTGTGGAGCAGAACGAGCAGAGCATCGCCACCGTTTATACCGGCATCGTGCTGTCCTATCTTGATACTCATGAAACGCTTCCCGTTGTATTTAATCCTTCAAACCTTGAATACGATTTAACGCGGCGTATCCAAAAGCTCATAAGCGGTACACGGCCCGCGGCCGGTTTTCTCTTCGGAAAAGAGGGAATGGGACTCGCCTCGGATATGACTCTCCTCGCGAACCGGCTTTCCGAATCCTATACGGTACGGGAACTTTCCCGCGGCGAGGAAATCCCCTCCGATATATCCGTGCTGCTTGTTTTTGGCGGAAGGGATTTGGACGAGGCAGCCCTGTACGCCGTCGATCAGTATATCATGCGCGGGGGCAAAGCCCTCATCTGCGCGGACGCGGTGGAGGTTGATCTCGCGCGGAATCTTACCCCATCCCCCTACGGGGACTCACCTCTGTCCGGTATGCTGAAAACCTACGGCGTGGAAATGGGACAGGATATGGTTTTGGACGCGAACGCGAGAAGGATTCCCGTACAGCGCGATACGGGTTTTATGACGATACAGTCCTACGAGGTGTATAATCACTGGGTCGCGGCGGCGGGGCAGGGGCTTTCCCGTACCAGCCCCATAACAGCCGGGCTTTCCGGGCTTACCCTTTTCTGGCCCTCAAGCCTGAGTCCCCGCGCTCTTCCCGGCGTGGACTGCGAAGTCCTCGTATCCTCCGGGCGCGATTCCTGGCTGCTGCGCGAGCGTTTCCCCACCAATCCCTACGAGGCGGCGGGCTTCCGGGTTCTGGCGGCGGACTCCGATGGCCGCTATCCCCTGGCCCTGGCCCTCAGCGGAAGTTTCCCCAGTTTCTTTGCCGGAAAACCCGCGCCCGCGGAGAGCTCCGGCGCGAAACGCGACTCCTCGGATACCACCCGGCTTGTCGTCGTGGGAGATGCCGACGCCGCCCGTGATGTTCTTCTGCGCGTGGCGGACAGCGATTATAACGTCCTCTTTTTTGAAAACGCCGCGGACTGGCTCTCCGGGGAGGACAGCCTGATGAGCATCCGCACCCGCATTATGCGCGACATGACCTTAAGCCGCGTCGAAAACAAGGCTTCAAAAGACGCGCTTATCCTTTTTTCACAATTCATCAACCTGGCGGCCATCCCCCTTCTGATTGCGGGCGCGGGCGTTTTCAGGTATCTGCGCAGGAGGGAACGCTATGAAGTTTAAAACAAAATTTATGACGCTGTGCGTACTTGCGGCGGGACTGTGCCTTTCCCTGGTTTGCGGCCTCTTCTATTCATACCGGGGTTTTGAAAGCCGTTCCGCCCGCTCCCTTTCGGATTTTCTGAAAACGGGAAACATACACGAGCTTGTTTTTAGCTCCGGCGGCCGGACGGTGAGGCTCCGTACCCAGCAGCCCCCGCTCACGGCAGGCAGAACCTGGTCCGTCGAAATTGACGGGCAGGACTATCCCGCCGCGTGGAACAAGGTGGACCGTTTTCTGGAACTTGTCGACGAGGCTTCGGTTTCCCCCGCCCTTACTGAAAGCAGGGAAAGGTGGCCGCTTTTCGCTCTTGAGGACCCGGCGGAAAACCGCGTCGTTTTCTCCGGCGCCAGCGGCAACACGGAAATCCTTTTTGGCAAGGAAGAGGAAGCGGGCAGGGGGCAGTATATCCGTTTTGCCGGATCCGATACCGTGTATCTCCTGTCACAGAGCCTTTCCTATTACGCCGGGCAGGACAGCGCCTACTGGAGCGAACTTCGCGTTTTCCCGGCAGCCCTGAACACACAGGACATTGTTGCAATGAAAGCGGAAGGCACAGCCTCACTCCCTTCCGGCAGCGCCGCTGTTTCATGGAACCTCTACAAAGACAGAACGGTGGCGGGGCTTCTGTGGCTGGCCGAAGGCGAGCCGGACAAAAAGCTCGATCAGACAAAAGTTGACACCCTTGCCGCTTCCATCAGTCAAATAAACGCGAAATCCTTTACGCCCATCGCGGAGCCGGAGGAAACCGGCGCCCTCCTTACCCTGAGCGCGGCGAATCAGACACGCTACGAACTCCGCATCGGCGCGGCGGTTCCCGGAGGAAATTACTGTCGGGCCAGCGTAAACGGCGAAGA
>JAISAF010000476.1 GCA_031266855.1 Spirochaetales bacterium | reverse complement strand
GTGGGGCGCCAGGGATTGTAGGGGCGCGAAGCGGCCACGCGCGAAGCGCGGGGCGGAACCCCCGGAAAGCCCGGTTTTTTTGCGGAGCAAAAAAAGGCGCAATAATGACCGGGAAAAATAAATACGCTGGCTCCGCTAAAGTGCGGCGCGTCCCTGTTGTCAAAACGCTTTCATCTTATCTATAATAGTGTATCCATGAATACCGGCGAAGCGTTTTCCTTTCTGGGCCTTGGCCTTTCCGCAAGCAAAGATGAGATCGAAGCATCCTTCCGGCAGCTTGTTATGCTCTATCATCCCGACAGGAATCCAGATAAATCAGAATGGTCTCACGCCAGGATGACCCTCCTCAATGAAGCCCATAACCTCGCGCAGCAGTATATTACCCTACGCGGCGAAAACTCAAGGCAGGAACCAAAACAGGTTTCACGGGAATTGATGCTCCGCCTGCAAAACGCCCTGTACGCCGCCCGTGAGGACATTCTGGAAAGCGTACACCTCTATTATACCTTTAGCCTGGAAAACGTTCATCTGCGCTACGAAGGCGTGCGGAGGCAGCGGTATAACAGTTCAAAACGCGGTATCAGGAAGGGCGTCATCCAGCTTGAGAAGATTCTCCACTCGGCGCCGGAAGGCAAACTCAAAATATATGCCCGGCTGTGGGAAGCCTTTGGCTCTTCATTTTATAGCAGTATGTCCATAACAAAAATCTGTCCCGCCGATACATCGCTCAACTATAAAGCCTACAGGCACTACCGGAACGCGGCCCTCATCCTTGACGCCTTCATTAAGCTGAGTTTTTTTCCCGGCGATTTTCCCCGCCAGGATATTAACTCCAAAAGCATTGCTCTGTGCGAACAGCAGTTGTATCTGATTCTCTCAAATTACCGCGAAACCATCTGGACGGACGAAGCGGACATAAAACTGTCGCTCCTGAATAATCTGCGGAATCTCCTGGACTTTGAACAGCGGGAAATTTAAGAGCCTGTTCAACATCTCATTTGTAATTCGGAATTTGGGCGCATTTTTGGCGCAAAGCGCCAAAAACCGGGCTTTCCGCTCCAAGTCCTCGGATTTGCCAATGCAAATCCTGCGGGCTTTCCGCTGCAATCCCTTGCGTGCGCCCAGCGGCAGCGCAAAATCGCTTTGCAATTTTGCCCCCCCCTGCGCACCCAGGGAGTTTTTAGGATATTGAACAGGCTCTAAGTAGCGGTCATAGTATGTCGTAACGCCTAAAAAATTTACATGTTAAAATCAGCCACCCCGCCGCAAGCGGTTAAACTTGACCCGCAATGAGAAAGCCCGGTTTCCTTTCCTTTCTTTGCTTCTCCGCCCTTGCCAGTCTTCGGCTTCACGGTAAAATTTAAGAGGGGCATAAACGCTCATAAAGCATTTATGCCCCGTTTTTTCAGGACTGCTCTTTTTCCAGATTCAACTGGGCAATCGCGAGTTTCGCGATAGGAATCCCATAAGGCGAACAGGAAACATAATTCAGTCTCGCGGCCCGCGCAAAGGGGATATTTTCCGGTTCGGCCCCATGCTCCCCGCACAGGCCAAGGCTGATATCCGGCCGCACCAGGCGCCCGCGTTCAGAAGCGATTTTGATCATTTCCTTTACCTGATCGCCGAGAACCTTAAAAGGGTTCTGCGGCAAAAGATCAAACTCGTTATAATCAGAAAAAAAGTTGTTAAAGTCATCACGGGACAGCCCGCTGGTGGTCTGGGTAAGGTCGTTTGTCCCAAAACTGAAAAACTCCGCATACTGGGCAATTTCCCCGGCATTCAGGGCCGCGGCGGGCAGTTCAATCATGGAACCGACCCGGTAATCAATCGGATCGTCAAAACCAAATTCCCTGCGCACGCTTTCCTCTATATCGCGGAGGCCCATAAGGCTTTTCCCTTCGATCTTTTTTCCATTGCGGATAATCTTCACTTCCGTTGCCGTCATAACAACGGGAATCATAATCTCAGGATGTACTTCAATCCCCTCTTTTTTCAGACGGTAAGCGGCTTCGAAAATCGCGCGGATCTGCATATTGTAGATCTCCGGGTAGGAAATCGCCACACGCACGCCGCGGTGTCCCAGCATGGGGTTTACCTCGGCAAGAAGGCCGCACCGCTCCTGTATCTGGGCCGCGGTAATGCCTTTTTTCTTTTTCTGCATGTATGCCGTAAACTCGGTATAACCGTCTTTTGTATGGGGCAAAAACTCGTGCAAAGGAGCATCCAGCAGACGGATAGTAACAGGCAGACTGTCCATTATCTTTAACATTTCATAGAAATCCTTAACCTGATCTTTTTTAAGATCATCAAGAATTTTCTGCCGCTCCTCAACGCTGTCCGCTATAATCATCGAACGGAATTTAAGAATACGCTCCTCGTTGAAGAACATGTGTTCCGTCCGGCACAAACCAATACCCTGGGCCTTAAACAGTTTGGCAAGGGTGGCGTCCTTAGGCTGATCCGCGTTGGCATGAACATCGAAATCCCCGATATGCTTCTGGATAAGTTCCAAAAGCTCAAGAAGGCCGGAATTTTCCGGGGTAGGTTTCATCAGGGTTCCCCTGCCGCCGTAGATGGCCGGGTCCTCGTAGTAAGGCACATTAAGGGTAATGTAATCGCCTTCCTTTATTGTTTTTCCCCCGATGGTCATGGTGTCTTTTTTGAATTCAATGCCAGGATATATGAGAGCCACTTTACCCAGACTGCGGGCAACAACAGGCGCGTGCGAGGCATAACCGCCTTCCGAAGCAAGTACCCCCTGGGCCACTTCAATAGCCTTTACGTCTTCCGCGAAGGTTGCCGGCATAGCGAGAATGAAATCAGCGGCTTCGCCTTTCTGCATTGCGATCCTGTAGGCTTTTAAAAGCTCCGCTGTCGAGAAAAACACCCTGCCGATTGCCGCGCCCACAGAACCGGCAATGCCGCCTGAGACTTTCGGAAATTTCGCCACAGAGCGGGGATCAAGGGTCGGATGCAGAATTTCGGAGAGCCGCCCCGGCTTAATAGCCTTGATGACATACTGCTCATCCACAATCTCCTCGCTCAGAAAATCCAGGAGGCTTTTTATTTCAGCCTGAGTAGACTTATTGACCGCCGGCTGCTGGTCGATAATCCAGAGTTCCCCGTTTTCCACCGTAAAGCGTACCCGCCGGATTTCCTTGAATTTGGTTTCAAGCTGCTTTCCGATCTGGACAAGATGCCTGAGAATATCGGAATTGATTTTCCCGATAGGCTTTCCGCCCTTGCTGCTCGCGTCAAAGGCCTGTGTAAAGAAGTCTCCCATCAGGACGTTTTCGCCCGTAATGATGTCGTGCGTAAAAAAATCGCCGGAACAGCTCTTGTCGTTGAAGTTTCCGTACACCATTGTCTGAATCAGCAGCGCCGAATCCTCGCTTGTCGGATTCGTTTCGATGACGGTTTGGAAAAGGTTAATAACATACATAAGCTGCTTATAGGCGCTGGCGTAAACCGCTTCGGGAAAAGCTCCCCGGAATTTCGCGATAGCCGCGACGGTTGCCGCCTTCGTTTTCGCGCCGTCCAAAGCCTTTTGAAAAGCCTTGAGCTTATCGATCCGCGCCTTTTGCGTATTGGAGGAAATCTCCAGTTCAAGTTTAATAATATGCCGCAAGAGGTAATTATACTCGTGGTAGGCAAAGGCCTCGCCCACAAAGGAAGCAAAACCCTCCACTGTCGTATCACAGAGTCCGACATTGTGAATAGACTGGGTATTAACGATATTCAGCATCGGACTCTCAAGGACTTTTACCAGAAGGGGATTTTTAGAATCGTCAAAATTCTTTCCGAAAGCCTGCCCCATCCGTCTGAAGGGGTCTTCCAGAATGGGCCAGGTCTTTTCCGTTTCCCTGGGCAAATCCCGCACCACCGCGTTCGGGAGAATGAAACCCGGCGAAGTCGGGATATTCAGGGTTGCCAGCTCTACAATGCGTTTTCCCCGGATACCAATTATTTCCAGCGCGTCTCCCTGGTCGTTGTACTCGCCATTTGAGAAAAAATAAAAATTCTCCATAAAGCCAAACCGCCTTAGAAAAGGTCGAGCGTCCGGTTCACAGCTCCCCTCAGGAATACCTCAAACCGTGGACTCGCACCCTCAAACAAGTATTTCTGTAGTTTTGAAACATCCTTGATGTCATCGCCAACCACACTGATCATAATCGGGGTACCATGTTTCACCTTGCCCCACTTGAAAAGAGTATTAATGTCATTGATTCTTTCGTTTTCATACCAGATGAGTACATCAAGTCCGGGATACTTTGCCTTGTAGCTCTCAATAACCCTTTTCCATGATTCAACATTTCCATTATGGAAAAGTTCATTGGTAACAAGGACGCCGTAACGTGGCGTCATGCGTTTTTTGCCGCCCGATACTGCGGCGGCCGGAGCCGCCCCGGCGGCAGCGGGAACCTGGCCCTGTGCCGTAGCGGCAGCCTGCGGCTGCGCGGCGGGTTTTGGACGCTCCTGCGCCGGCCGTTCCTGACTGATGAATTCTTTCCGGGTTTTAACAGACGCGCCGCCCAGAAGTTTAATAAAATCCCCCACAGCGGCATCAAGAACTGTTCTGGAAAGCGTTTCCTCCCCAACGGGACCCGCGTATATTACAACAAGCTCATCCTTCATAAGCGGAAGGGCCTGTTCCCACTGCGGCTCCGCCTTGGGGTTGACAACAAAAAGACCTGTCTGGGGAGAAAAGTACGTCATAACAAGCTGTATTTTTCCCCAACTGGCAAGGATGTTAATAATTTTGTCCGGGTCTTCTATTGTTTTCAGCAGGTTACAGGATTTGTAGGAATACTCAAACTTGTCAACAGCCAGAGAGCTGATGACAGGCTTTATCTGATCCCTTTGAATCTCCCCCTCATCGAGGGAGAGATTCAGTAAATCAGCAAGATTTTTCCCGTACTGAATGTCTTTTACATAGCTGGTAACCTGACGAAAGTGCCGCAAAGCGGTGTTGAAACCAGCCTTGCGGGAAAGAAAATTCAGTTCGTTATCCATGCTCTTACAACTCTGCCAGCCCGTCGGATGATCCGCCCCTGCGTTTCGGCGCGGGAGTTACATCTGCCTTTCCTTTTACTTCTTCAGAAGAAGCGGTTTCTTCTCCTCCTGTGGAAAAAGCCGCGGGACCCTTTGGAAGTTCCGATACAATGGGCGTCTCGTCGCTTGAAGCAAAAGTCTGGTTAAGATCGGCGCGAACCGTTGAACGGCGGCGTTTGAATGTCGCGAAAGCAGCGTCCTGGAAGCCTTTTGATACGGCGGACAGGAACTCGTTCAGAACGTTTGCCATAGACATCATCGTGTAGCGTTTTCTCTTTATTGAGGTGATATCCACATCAAGAAGAATGCCCGGCTGGATATGATAGGGGTTTATAAGGTAGTCGAAGGCTTCAAATTCCCTTTGCAGGAAGTTGATCTCGTTATCAACAATGACGCGCACCTGGGGATTCTGATAACCATAGATCGTACTAACCTTCTGACGGATATTGTTCAGCATCTTCTTGTAGAGGGTTTTCTCGTACAGATAGGTCTGGTTCAGGCGCTCGATATCGGTCAGCTCGGTTTTAATCAGGGTGATTTTGTTCCAGGTCTTCTCAATTTCTTCGTAAAGAGGATCGGTGGAATCTTTTTTCGATTTTTTAATACTGCCCGCTACTTTCCGGGACAGATCCTGGAAATCATTTACCTTGAATCCGCTCTTATTGCCCTGATAGATGGACTCCACAACATCGAACAGATGGAAGATTTCGTTTTTGAAGGCTTCCATTTGTTTGTCGTAGGCTTCCTGTTCCTTTATGAGCTGTTCGGCATCGTAGTATTTCAGGCGAATCTGATAGCGCTCGTCGGGCAGGTTGTTGACATCAAGGTCTTCATATTCGCGGATAATAAGTTCGCGGGCGTTTTTGAGGTTCTCGATGTACTGATAGCCCATCTTGCTGGTATCAAGAATGGATGTAATGGAGTTAATAGAGGTATTAAAACCACGGTTACGGATATTCTCGATATCGATGATTTTCTTGAGGTTTTCACGGATGTTCAGTGGATCAAATTCCTTGGGATCGATCTCAGCGCGCAGGCCTTCGATTTTGTCGATAAGGGTCTTTGCCATGAAAGTATAGCGTTTGGATTTTTCGTCCTCGATTTCATCATCGGTGTAGTTCGGAACCCTCTTCATCTTTTCGAAGATGATTTCGGTATCCTGCAATTCCTCCTTGCCCTCTTCAACAAGCTGTTCCTGCAAGGCTTCGATTTCCTTTTCGATGTAGGTAATGATGGTTCGGGAAACCATATCCTTGATAAGATATTCAACAGTAACCTGATAGTGGAAAATTGGGCTGATAAGCTCGGAATCAAGAATGTTGACGGAAAGTTTTACGTCGGTAACGGTCTTGGGTTTGAAAACGTTATCCTTGAAAGAGCACTTTACAATGGAGTACGCGTTCTCGCCCCGGACAAAAGCGCCTACGTCGGTCTTCTGGCGGAGCAGGGAATTGGTTTCGTTTTCAAGGTCATTGACGCCCCGCTGGATATGTCCGTGCAAATGCCCGTACATATTAACAATGGATTTTTCAATTTCGCCGGTATTGAATCTGTCGGCGCCGGCAACCTGATCCAGAAGTTCCGCTATCTCCTTGGGAGTATAACGGGCAAGGGTTTTGTTTTCTTCCTTGTCAATGAAATTCCGGATCTTCTTCGTCATCTCATCTTCAGTGGTGACGATGTACCTGTTAAACATGTTTTGATAGTTCTGGTTGAAGTAATTATAAAGTTTTTCCTTCAATCCACCCATAACTTCGAGTTTTTCCAGAACTTCCTTGGGCAGTTTCGTTTGTACCAGATCAAGAATATTCTGAGTCTCTTCCTGAATAAGCTGGTCAAACTCATCCTTCTGGCGGCGGCCTTCCTGGGCCAAACTGTTCCTAGAACCTACGGCGGATGGTTTCGTAGGATGAAATACATTTGGGCTACGCGATATATCAGACATATACAACTCCTTACCTATGATTTTCAGGGAATACTCCCCCTCGTTCCAAAAACCTATTATATACTATAACATACATTAATGAAAAGAGAAAGATGCAAAAATCTTTTTCTCTTTCCTGTATGCGAATTACAGATTCCTTATTCTGCCCTCGAAGGCTCTTCGGAGATTTTCACTCTTACTTCTTCCTACGAGTTTCCGTATCTCTTCCACTATACCAGCTTTTTTATCCGGCGGAACCGGCCCTGTCCTGTAAGGAAGCACAAGTTCCTTATACGCCTGGCAAAGCTCGCGGATATTTTCGCGGATATACCCTGTTGAGATACCCCACATAGTATCACGCAAATCTATCACATAACTACTGGCATTGGGAAGCGTCAATACCCTGCCGGGATAGATTCTGTTAGGATCGGGTTTCTGCGTACCCCGTTCATCCAGCGTACTATAACCGTTTTTCATGGCTATCTCGTTCACACAATAATATATATCTAAAACAGTTATGCGGATAGAGGCGGGATCGATTTCCCCGGCCGCGGGGGACACGGGTTCGGTCCGCGCGGGAACTTCCGGCGAAGCCGCGGGGGACGCGGATTCAGTCCGCGCGGGGCTTGACGGTGAAGTCGGCGGCGATGCGGGTTCGGCCCGCGCAGGGTTTGACGGCGAAGCCGCGGGGGGCGCGGATTCGGTCCGCATGGGAGTTTCCGGCGAAGCTGCCGGGGACGCGGATTCAGTCCGCGCGGGACTTGATGGCGAAGTCGGCGGCGATGCGGGTTCTGCCCGCGCAGGGCTTGACGGTGAAGCCGACGGGGATGAGGGTTCAATCCGCGCGGGAGTTTCCGGCGACGCCGCGGGGGACGCGGATTCAGTCCGCACGGGAGTCTCCGGTGAAGCTGTCGGCAATGCGGGTTCGGCCCGTGCGGGAGTTTCCTGTGAAGCCGCGGGGGACGCGGGTTCAATCCGCGCGGAGGGTTCCGGCGAAGCTGCCGGGGATGCGGGTTCTGTCCGCGCGGGAGCTTCCGGTGAAGCCGCATCCGGCGGCTGTTCTTTGTCCCCGGCTGGCGCGGTTTCCGCCGGGAACGCCGGGCCGCTCTCCAGAGGAGTTGCCGGTTCCGCCGGAGTTTCCCGCATGGTTCCCGTCTGACCCGGAAGCGGGGCGCCGCCGGAACAGTTCCGGGCAAGGAGAAAAACCCCGCCGCCCAGGGCGACAACAAGCACAGCCGGTACAAGAATTTTCCCCAGCCTGGCCCTGTCCAGTACCGAACGGGTCGTTTCGGAAGAACGCGCCGGAGCCGCCAGTTTTACGGCGTCCCGCGGTTCAGAAGGGGAAGTCTTCGCGGCCGCCGCTTCCGTGGCGGCGGGGGTAGCGGAGGCAGCGGTTTGCGCCGCCCCCGTTTTCCCCGGTTTCGCGGGGGATTCAGCGGGGCCGGATTTCACCGGCCCGCCGGAAGCCGCCTGCCGCGTCGCGGCTCTCTTTTTTGGAGGAGGTTCCAGCAGACCGCCGATAAAATCGCCAAGCCTTGTCCGCTCGCTGACATAAAAGGCTTCGTTATCACGAATACTAAGCTTCTCAACAGAATCGCAGTTTTTCTGCGCCTGAAGAAGTTTATGCTTTGTTAAAACGCCGTTCCACCTGTAAAAACTGTACCAGACGCCGTCTATACTGAGAATGTCGCCGAGTACAGGAAGACGGATATGGTTTTCCGCCGGCATGGAAGGATTCACGACAAAGGAATCAACACGGGCCGCGTTTTTTACAATACCCTCAGGTAAACCCCGGCGGGAAGCGCAGAAACGCGCAAACTCATGAATATTCCACAATAGATAGGACATTTCTTCCGGCGCGCCCTCTCCCGCGTTTTTATATTTTTTACCGGAAAGGGATTTCGCCGCCGCGCTTCCCGCTGTGGCAGTAAACGCCTGGGACAGAACTTCCAGGGCTTTGAGGATGTCCAGACTTTGACCCTCCTCAATATTTTTTAATTCCCCAGCCACATCAAGCAAATAGGTTTTTACCAAAGTTCCGGTTTCATATTCCATACGCTCGATAAGGCGGTAGGGAACGCCCCTGACAGGATTAAACATTCCCCCGGCGATTCCCAGATTTTTAACAGCATCTATGAAAATCCGGCCCGGAGAAACATCCGCGCTTTCCGGGAAGAGAATTTGCGGAAAACCAGCGGACACGGGAAAGAACAGGGAAAGGTCTTTGTTCTGCCGCCGGAGGGTAAATCCCGAAAAAACTTTTTCCTCCCCCGCTTCCAGATGCACCACAATGCAGGACAATCCCGAAGAGGAAAACAGGGAAACCGCCTCCTGAAACTTTTTCAGATCAAGCGTGGCAATCCTGATGTCCTTTTTTGTAACAGCGGCCCGCTTGAAACGGCAAAGAACACCTTCGGAAATGCGGTCTTCAACAAGCCAGGAAAGGTAGTCGGGATCAAGACCATAGCAGCCAAGTTCGCGGAAGTAGTCCGCGCAAATACCAATAGCGCCGATTTTGCCCTCTCGGAAAAAATAGGGAGTATCCCCCGAAAAGAAAAAACCCGGCGGCGCTAAATCGGAAAGCTGGTAACGGAAGGGGTTGGATTTAACAGCCTGGACAGCTTTCTGAACCCTATACACAAAGTGGTTATCCGCCCGTTCCTGTTCCTGTAAATCGAAAAGGCGTTCCTTATCGCGATAAAGCTGAATATTACCATTTTTGAAAAAGTAGACAAAAGCCCCGCCTTTGTCGGGCGGGGTATCTTCAACATCATCGTCATCGTAAGGTTCGGAAGGAATATCGTTGTCCTCAAGGAACTGTTTGAGTTTAGCGACCTCTTCAGGGTCTCCTATATAACGGGTTTCCCCATTCAGGGGTATTTCAAGATTTTCGTGTTCAATAAGCTGATTTCCCGTAAGAGAATCAGTTATAATAACAGCGGAGATAAAGGCTTTCACCCTCTCCGGCAAAAAACGTGAATTGCCAATCCTTAAAAAAGGCCGGTAATCATTAGGGTTTTTCCCGACATAGATAATGTAACATTCAGTATCAACATGGAAAACCCTGAGTTTGGGATTTTCTATCATAGATAGATTTTAGCATATCCATCCGCGCAGAGCAACCATCAGAATAAACGCATGGGATTTCTTTTGTAACCGGGCGCATTTTTTGCGGTTTGGGAATTTGCGCCCCAAATTCCCAAACCGCAAAAAATGCGCCCGAAGACGGTCGCTTTCCGATAGGTATGGGATTGTAGCGGGCGCTCATGCGCCCCCGGAATGCGTCCAAAAGACGGGGGCTATTCCGAGGGATCCGTACTTTCATTTTTTGTGCAAAGGGAATATATTTATCACAAGAGAACGATAAGAGAACGGAATTCTTACCATGAATTGTTAGCCGCTATGGGGTGGTTCATGGAAAGGGGATTTTATGA
This sequence comes from Spirochaetales bacterium, assembly GCA_031266855.1. GTDB lineage: Bacteria > Spirochaetota > Spirochaetia > DTKZ01 > DTKZ01 > JAISAF01. The sequence continues at coordinate 1,471 of JAISAF010000476.1, read as the reverse complement.
GAACCCGCGTGTTTGCTATATTTGGTATTTTGCTGTTTCTTTGTGGTATCCCGCTGGGGGCGCAGACTCAAGGAGATAGGGACTCCGGGAAACAGGATGTTGTTGTTATCCTTGATATTTCCGGGAGCATGAACGAAAACGGTAAATTTACCAATGTAAAGGAATACCTTAATACGGAAGTTTTCGATGGCCTTTTGAAGACCGGCGACAGCTTTACGCTTATCACGTTCGGCAATACCGCGAAGGAGAGTTTTTCGCGGACTGTTTCTTCTGAGGCGGATAGAAACGAGTTGCGCCGTTTTCTGCGGGACCTGAAAGCGGATAATCATTTTACGGATATTGGGGTGGCTATGGAAACCCTGTCTTCCATTCTGGAAAGGCGCGGGGATTCGCGGGCGCGGGAGGTGATTCTTTTTATTACCGATGGTATGCATACTCCGCCGCGGGAAAGTCCGTATTATAAAAAAGACCTTGCGGTGGACGAGAAGTTCCTTTCCATTGGTGAAAAAATATCAAAGGCCGGGTGGTTCCTGTATGTTGTTGGTATCGGCGGCCAGACCGATGCGAAAACAATCGCGGACGCTGTTCCTGGTTCGGTTTATACCCGCACCGATGAGAAATTCTCGGATGTGGAGACAGGGGCTTTGGTTGCGGACGCGGCGGCCCGCGAAGAGGAAATGGCCCGGCAAAGGCGTGAGGAAGAACTGGCGGCGGCCCGTGCCGGACAGGTGGAAGAGGAGGGCCAGGCAGAAAGCGAAGCGGCTTTGTCTTCTTTTTTCAGAAAACTTGGAGAGCTTACCGGCATTTCTCCGGACGCGCTTGTCTACATTGTTCCGGGGATCCTTGTGCTTGTTCTTCTGGTAATCGGGCTTCTCCTGCTGCGTGCCCTGCGCGGGGTGAATATTGTTGTCAGCGATAATACCGGCGGCAGGCCAAACAGGGTTGAACGCAGGCTGGGTCCCATGAAGGGGATTCTCCTGAACTCCATGGACGGTTCCCTTCCCGGTATCGGCGGCGAGGATAAGGGAGTGTTTCGCGTGGAGCGGGGCATCTTCGGCTTGAAAGTGCGTATCATGGACGAGGAGGCAATCGCTCCCAGGTCTCCTTATAAAAAGGCCGGTGTTCATAAACTAACGGGCGCGATTATCGAACTGGTAAATGGCAATAAAATTCTGGTAGCGGTAAACAAAAAATAACATTTCGCCTAACGTATACAAAAACCGGAAGAGGCGGATTTTTATCCTTTTGTTTGGCGCATTTTTGGCGCAAAGCGCCAAAAACCGGGCTATCCGTTCCAAGTCCTCGGATTTGCTTATGCAAATCCTGCGGGCTGTCCACTTCTATCCCTTGCGCGAAGACGGTCGCTTATCGGCTCTTCGGCCTTTGTACACGGCACAAACTTTTTTGAGCCTCTCGCCCGTGTTGCTGGTAAAATCACACGCTATCCGCGTGCATGTGTTTGGGCGTGATA
>JAISAF010000293.1 GCA_031266855.1 Spirochaetales bacterium | reverse complement strand
GGCGCGTTCAATATAACCGTATCCATTAACCTGCTTATTCCCGCTGTGGTGTTTGAACTTCTGGCGCAGGACGACCCCGTTATTTTAGTTGAACTTGACGGTATACCGGCACTGGAAATTAAGGAAGTTACCGCCGAAGACCCCGAAGGCGCATCAACCCCGCCGCCCGCGATTCCTTCGGGAACATACTACACGGTAACAGTAGCCGGCGGCATAACAGGCGGTACGCTTAGTGCCAGCCCGAAAAGCGGAGAAGCGGGGGCTGAAATAAGCCTGGCAGCGGCGGCGGATTCGGGATACAGGCTGAAAGCCGGAACCCTGAAATACAACGACGGATTAGGTGACACGCCGGTTGATGAGAGTACAAAAAAGTTTACCCTGTCCGCGTACAACGTAACGGTAAGCGCCCAGTTTGAGAACCTTCCCGGACTGGTACACAGCGCGGGGGATTTGGCGAAAATCGGCACGCCCGGCTATCCCCTGAACGGAGACTATGAGCTTACCGCCAATATTGCCCTTTCAAACTGGATGCCTATAGGGGCGGTCACACAGCAGCCTTTTACCGGAAAGTTTAACGGCAATGGAAAGACCATTACCATAAACGGGGACTTTGCCTCCGAAGCGAAAAATATGGAATTCAATATACCGGGCTTATCCGAAATAACGGTACCTCTTGGCCTTTTTTGGTGCGGCAGCAGCGCCGAAATAAGAAATTTTGCGCTGGTTTTGAATATGGGCGCGGAAGGTGCGCCCTTGAATTTATCGGGCACAAGCGCAGCCACATCTATAATGGCGGGCGGCGCTGTGGGCTGGGCGGAACAGACAAGTCTGAGGGACATTACCGTGTCGGGGCAGTTTATAACCTCCTCGACCACAGAGTCGTTTATAGGCGGTATAGTGGGCGGCTCAATAGACGGCGAAACAGTAATTTCCGGCTGTACGTCCTCCTTGAAAATAGCGAGTACCGCCGTTGATGGCGGGATAGGCGGAATCGCGGGGACTTTCTGTGGTGGTGAAAACGCGGTAATCGAAAACTGTCATACAACAGGCGCCATAAACTTAAGCGGTACAAGCCGTGGTGAGATCGGCGGATTAGTGGGACACTTTGAGGCTTCAGTTATCAACTGCTCCGCGGCGGGCGATATAAGCGTCGTGACAACGGCGGGGGGAGTGTCAGTTGGCGGCATAGCCGGTTCGCTTTCAGGGGAAAGTCATAATGGAAGTATTATAAACAGCTTTGCCACGGGTAATATGAGTGTCAGTACGACAGGCGGAGGATCCCGTGCCGGCGGCATAGCGGGAACTGTCCGCTATGACAGCGGTCATACCGTGATCCTGCGTAACTGTTCCGCCACCGGAAATGTTTCCGCTGGGGGAGAGGCCGGGAACGAAGTCGACGCCGGCGGGCTGGTTGGAAGCCAAAGTGATCATGGCGGCAGTGTTACCATTGAATACTGTTACGCCGCCGGAGATGTCAGTGTTACGGGCGGTACGACTCTGGCTGCTGGCGGGATAGTGGCGTTTCAGTCCACATTCAGCGGCGGTACATATATTATCCGGGCCTGCGCCGCCCTGAATCAGAACATCAGCGGTTCCAGCGGCGGCCGTATAGCCGGTTTCTCCTCCGGCGGTACTTTGCAAGATAACATCGCATACAACAACATGCAGGTAAACAGCGCCACGGTAAGCGCAGGGAACGCCGATACCCACGATGGGATCAACGGTCTTAGCAAAACCAGTTCCGATCTGACAGATAAGGCAACATATCAAGCCCTCGACTGGGATTTTACCAATGTATGGAAAATGGAGGGCAGCCCGGCCCGGCCTGTGCTGAAATAGTGGCCCGAAGCGGTAAGTTTGAAACCGGATCACGTAATTACGCATAACGCGGTTCCGGTATAAAATAAGTTATGCGCAATTTGTTTTACAAATTGCGCATAATATACCCGCCCGGCACAGTCTCCAGACTGCGCCGGGTGGGATTTTTGATCTTACCTCTTTTTTTTGTTTCCCCGACTTTGCCAGTCTTCGACTTAGCGGTTAAACTTTCTTTCTAGCTGCCGCTCGCGCGAGGGATTCCGGGGGCGCGATAGCGCCCGCTACAATCCATACCTATCGGAAAGCGACCGTCTTCGGGCTCATTGGAGCGGAAAGCCCGCAGGATTTGCATTGGCAAATCCGAGGACTTGCAGCGGAAAGCCCGGTTTTTTTGCCCGGCCGCGGGCAAAAAAACGCGCCCTGTATGTTCTTACCTTCCGCTGCTTGCATAAATCCTGAAAAGGCTGTAGAATACATTCCTGTATAGATTATCGATAAATCATACAAATATGTATGATTTTGTTTTTTGGAAGTTTTCCGGAGAGCGGTAGTCTATGCTGTATAAGCATTTAGCGGAAAAGGCGTTGGCACGCTATTTGCTTGTAGATTAGTATTCACAAAAATTTTTTTTACGAGGAGAATAGTATGGCAAAAAGCCCTGTCAACTTTGTTGAGACTCCTGTAGCGGATCTCTATGGTTCCAACTGTTTTAGCGATGTGGTTATGCGGGAGCGCCTTCCGAAAGCGATTTACAAAGAAGTAAAAAAGGTACAGACGGGAGAGATCGAGCTGACTCCCACGGTCGCGGATGTTGTTGCCGGCGCCATTCGCGACTGGGCGATTGAACGCGGCGCTACGCATTTTACTCACTGGTTCCAGCCTCTTACCGGGCTTACTGCGGAAAAACATGATTCTTTTATATCCCCGACCGCCGATGGCCGGGCTATTATGGAGTTTTCGGGTAAGGAGCTTATTCAGGGGGAACCGGATGCTTCGTCTTTTCCTTCTGGCGGTTTGCGCGCCACGTTTGAGGCCCGCGGTTATACGGCCTGGGACGTGAATTCCCCGGCCTTTCTCAAGGAAGATTCGACCGGCGTTACTTTGTATATTCCGACGGCTTTTATTTCCTATCATGGCGAGGCTTTGGACAAAAAGGTTCCGCTGCTGCGCTCTATGGAGGCTTTGAGCATTCAGGCTATCCGTATTCTGCGGGCTTTGGGCAATACCGGATCCAAACGGGTTGTAACGACGCTGGGGCCCGAGCAGGAATATTTTCTTGTGGATAAGGAGCTTGCCGACGCGCGGCTTGACCTGGTGCTGACCGGGCGCACTCTTTTCGGCGCGCGGCCTCCCAAGGGCCAGGAGATGGAAGACCACTACTTCGGTAATATCAAAGACCGGGTTTTTGGTTTTATGCGGGAGCTGAATACCGAACTGTGGAAGCTGGGCATTCCCGCCAAGACCCAGCATAACGAGGTCGCGCCGAACCAGTTCGAGCTTGCGACAATTTTTACTTCGTCGAATGTCGCTACCGACTGGAATCAGCTTGTCATGGAAACCATGAAGCGCATCGCGCCCCGTCACGGGCTTACCGCCCTTTTGCATGAAAAACCTTTCGCGGGGGTAAATGGTTCGGGCAAGCACAATAACTGGTCGATTTCCACCGATGACGGGATCAACCTTCTTGAGCCGGGTTCCAGTCCTCATGACAACGCGCAGTTTCTTGTATTTCTGGCTGCTGTTATCAAGGCTGTTGATGTCTACGCGCCGCTTCTGCGTGCTTCGGCGGCGAATACGGGGAACGATCACCGCCTGGGCGCGAATGAAGCTCCTCCGGCTATTATTTCCATGTTTCTTGGCGATGTACTCTCGGATATGCTGGACAAACTCGCTAAAGGCCAGCCCGTCAAAACCGGGGCGAAGACCAAACTTGAAATCGGCGTAACGAGTATGCCCAAGCTGCCCAAGGATTTGACTGACCGCAACAGGACCAGCCCTTTTGCCTTTACGGGAAATAAGTTTGAGTTCCGCATGGTTGCTTCGTCGGAATCTGTGGCGACGCCTAACACGATTCTGAATACTATGGTTTCCGAAGTCCTGTCCGAGTTCGCGGATATTCTGGAAAAGGCGAAGGATATTCCAGGCGCTATCAAGGAAATTGTTATCCAGACGTACAAGGAACATAAGCGGATCATCTATAACGGCAACAATTACTCCGAATCATGGGTTAAGGAAGCGGAAAAACGCGGGCTGCCTCATATCCGTTCAACCGTTGAGGCTCTCCCTGAATTCGCGACGCCTGGTACGGTGAAGCTCTTCGCGAAACACGGAATACTCAAAAAAGAGGAGCTTGAATCGCGTAAAGTGATTTACCTCGAAAAATACATCAAGCAGATCAATATTGAGGCGCGGACTATGGTAAACATGGCCAACCGCGAAATTTTCCCCGCGGTGTTTTCTTATGCCGGAGAGGTCGGCGCGAATATCGGCTCGGTGAAATCCGTCTCCGCTGACATTGATGTAAGCGCGGAGGAAAACCTGCTCAAGGAAATTATGGAAAACCTGAAAAACCTCAAAGAGCATACCAAGGCTTTGGAAAGCCTGATTGCCGAGGGCGAGGATACCGAAGGCGACATCTACAAACACGCGCTCTTCTATAAAGACCATATTTTCGCGAAAATGTCCGGCGTCCGCTACTACGCGGACAAACTGGAAACTCTGGTCGACAAATCCTCCTGGCCCTTCCCGGCCTACGAAGACCTTTTGTTCAGGCTGTAAGTTTTAGCGCCTGTTCAAAACCCCATTCGGAATTCGGGCGCATTTTTTGCGGCTAACGCCGCAAAAAACCGGGCTTTCCGCTCCAAGTCCTCGGATTTGCTCATGCAAATCCTGCGGGCTTTCCGCTGCAATCCCTTGCGCCGCCCAGCGGCGAACACCCGCAAAATCGCTACGCGATTTTGCGGGCCATCATCCCGCGCGGATTTTTGCTAC
>JAISAF010000250.1 GCA_031266855.1 Spirochaetales bacterium | reverse complement strand
TACCTTCATACCATCCGGCGCTGTCCACCGAATCGCCGCCGGAATATGGCGCCGTCGTCCCCGCCCGGCAGGCGTACTCCCATTCCGCCTCGGTCGGCAGCCGGTACCCGTTTGCGTCCCGGTTCCATGTTACTTCCCGGCTGTCCCCGCTGCCGCTTACCGTGTACACGGGAGTAAGCTTCTCCATAAGGCTGCGTCTGTTGCAGTATTCGATGGCGTCAAACCAGCTTACCTGTTCCACCGGCAGGCTGTCCCCTTTAAACTCGCTGGGATCCGCCCCCATCACCTCCCGGTATTCCTCCTGCGTTACCTCGTACCGGCTTATGAAAAAATCCGATACCCGTACCAGATGCCGCGTCTCATCAGCCTCACGGCCAGGCTCAGAAGCCGGGCTGCCCATCGTAAACGTCCCGCCGGTGATCCGTACCATATTGTCATCGCCGCAGACCGCGAAAAACGGAAAAAGACACAAAACGAAAATTAATACACACGTTTTCTTCATGTTCATGTCAAACCTTCCCCATTTGTATTTATTCGTTTCATAAGTTCGTTTTTAAAATTCCTCCCGGACGCCTTCAATGTTTTCCGTATACTCTTTCCAGCTTCCGGTATTCCAAAAAAACGGTTTTTTATTAATCACGCGATTTTCCGCGATCGTTATACGCAACCGGCATCCTGTCAAAACCCTTCCGTCCAGGTAATTAATAGCAATCTATATCATATAACGCAAAACCAGGCAAGCAATCAGGGGCGGTGTTTTTGGACCATAATGAAAAGCGTAACAGCGGGCTATACGCATAGTGGCGGTGAGCCGGTTGGTGATAAATACGCGCACTACGCCGCGCTTCATGCCTGGTGACAGACCACGCAATTTTGCTACGCAAAATTGCGACCGCATAGTTATATGTGCATAATTGCCGAACAGCAATTATGCACCCATGAAATTGCTATGGCAACTTCATGGCCTATCCCCGATCTACCGCCCCGCAAGGGGGATAGTCGCGAATTTGCATTCTGCAAATTCGCGGACCAGCCCATGCGTCCTGGCTGGTGGCAAAATCGCGAAGCGATTTTGCGCTGCCGCTGGTGCGCGCGCAAGGGATTGTAGCGGAAAGCCCGCAGGAAAGCGCAAAAGGCGCTTTCCGAGGACTTGGAGCGGAAAGCCCGGTTTTTTGCCCGTGGATTCCACGGGCAAAAAATGCGCCCAATCCTGTCTTCATCTGTGGTTGAAACGGGCGCTGGAAAAGGGCTACAATAATTCCAGGGTGAGTGTTAAGACAGAACTGTATCAAACGGTAAAAGCGTACTCGATAAAGACCCGCAATCCGGCTGTGGATTATGAGAGTTTCGTGGCTTTCATTGATAAGTACGCGGGAAAGCATAGCGGGGATCTGCCGGATTTATTCGCGGCGCGGGGGGCGGATTTTTCCGGCAGGATCATGGAGGCTTTCCGGCAGCTTGAGGAGGAGAAATATGTATTTCTCCAGAAAACGGCTAACAGAATTCATATTATCAAGGTTCCCGCGGGGTATGCTGATTTTATCGAACGGATTTACGCGAGGATCATTCCTCAGGGGGATAGCGTTTTTCCTTCGCCGGAGACAGTGGGGATTCCTATTGATCCTGATCTTCTGGTTCATATAAATGTACAGACCGATTTTGAGACCTATCTGGCGAAGGAGCCACCGAATGTACCGGAACTTGTGAATATCAGTTTTCCTAATTTGTCAAAAACCCTGATTGTTACTTCAAAACTGATGGAAAAGCCGTTAATCGAAATATCGCTGCATAAGATTCGCTGCTATCTGCGGGAGCAAAAGAACGCCCAGTACCTGCAACATAAGCTGCTTCCTTTGTTTCCTCAGCGCGAGGCGACTTTGAAAACCCTGATTGTAAATGCTGTGACAAAATCCGATTTGACGTTGCAGGAGTTTATGGTTCCGTCGGATCAGACGTTCCAGTTCTGGACGCAGGTGTCGAGTATGCTTTTAAAGGAATATGGGCCGAAGGCGGACAAGCTGGAGGAAGAGATCGATTTGTGTATTGCTTGTAATATCGTTAATTTCTACGCGGTTTATTTCAAGGGTGTAACACAGAAGGCACGGGAATCTGATGAATCATTGAAAATCCTCGCGCAGCAGTTTACTAAACCGCCTTACGCTTTTACGTTTCATGATATTTACAGCTTCAAGGATGTAAAGGGAAATCCTATTGTTAAGCGCATTGATCGTACTGTCTTTGCTGTGTATCTGGAACAGGTAACGACGCCGAAAGACGGGGCGGGGCTGCCGGAACTGCTTAAAATCAGAATGCCGGATAAAACCGAATATTTCATTAGGAGCGGCTGCATTATAAAACTGCTCATGTCCCGTGTATATTTTCTGGCGAAAAACTGTAAGACGCATTTCATTGCGGGCTGGGCCGGATCGCTGAAAAATAACCAGAAACTTCCCGCGATGGTGGAGGATGTCAATTTCGTGAAGGAGATCGAAAATTATGTAAAGGTTTCCGATCCGGTTTTTTGCGCTCTTTTGAATTTTAATTTACTTTTCCTTTTGAAGGACCAGACTGCCATGCCGCCTGTGGAGATGGACTTCCTGAATGGCCTTCTGAATATACGGGCAAAGTCCCTGACATCTATCGAGAAGATCATGGGTTTGTCGCGTCAGGCGATATACCGCGAGGCGCGTCTGCGGCTTCCGTTCTGGATGATTATTCCGGTTTTCAGTTCCATCGTGCAGTTTTTTATCAATCTGCTGAGTTCCAGGGGCGGGCAGAGCTCCGCGCGGAAAAAAAAGGAAAACGAGGCTGAGGGCCTTTCTTCCGGCGAGGATCAGCCTGTACGCAAGGCCCGCTATAGGGAAGAGATCGACGCCCTGATTAGCCATTATATCAAATCGGCTGAAGATATTCCGCGGGAGATGAACGCCCTGGTAAGTTTGTGGAATCCCCTGCTTGATCCGCGTTCAAAGCAGAATCTTGTGGAGGATGTCAATTCCCTTGTGCGGGACTTTCTGCGGGTAAAAAAATACCGTACGCGCTTTTCCTGTCCGTCTATTGCCGAGGTGGATAAACTTGGGCGGGAGCTTTCGGAGAACAGGAACCTCGAGGCCATTCGCGACAGGACGCATCTGCGCGAATATATTGTTCTGTATATGCTGAAAATTTTACATAAGGTATAGCGCGGGGAGCAGTCAATTGCCTTTGGCAATTGACTGCGGATAACCCGGACGCGGGTAAATGTCCCGTGCACATAATCGCTTGTGAACCAACCAAACCACAGTGTGTCGTTACAAAATTGGGGGGTTGTCCC
>JAISAF010000239.1 GCA_031266855.1 Spirochaetales bacterium | reverse complement strand
ATAAATTCAGGGGCGATTTGAGTTTTATTATGCAAATGGGCGAGGCCGAAATCCTGACCGAAGGATTTAAAAAAATAAAAACCTTCGCGGATAACTACCGCTAAACCTGGCCCGCAATTGTGGGAATGACGAACGCAAAAAGAATTACCGCGAAGTCGAAGACAGGCAAGGCCGAAGAAGCAAAAAAAGAAGAGAAAACCGGGGCTTTGTACCGGAACTTATTTGACTTGGCGGTTAAAATTTCTTTCAAAACATTAGGGGTGTCTCTAAAAACCCGGTTGCTGTTCCTGCGCAAAGGAGAAAATTAGTATAATAAAGATACCAAAATGTGACGGGAAGAATTATCCTGATGATATTCTGTTAGAGCTTGAAGAAGCGTATGAGTTGATTGATAGTACCATTTGCGAGGCACGGCAAATATATACACGGATTATTGGCTTATATCCTGATCAGGCATACGCATATTCAATGCGTGGATGGATTGAAGAAACCGCGGGGGACTACCAGAGCGCTATTTCCAATTTCTGTATGGCAATTGAACGCAAGCCCGATATACCTAATACTATATGGCTGCGTGCGGTATGCTATGAACAAACTGGTGATATTGATAGCGCCATAACTGATTATATGCAATACCTGAAATATAAGCCGGCAGATGAAGAAGCATATCTTAATTTGGCGTTAATTTATGAATATAAAAAAGAATACGAAAAAGCTATTTTTTTCTTAACTGAATGTTCTAAACTAAAATCATCTTCGTACGAAGAGAAAATTAAGAATCTTCAAACAACCATACCCCGCCGCAAGCAGCCTGGTTATGGTTGTTTCCGGTAGGTATGGATTGTACCTGCGGGTTTAATACCAGCGTCATCCAACAATGCGGCAGAATTAAGAACCGCCCAAGGGGCGGGACTGGTCGCAATTTTGCTCGGCCCTTAACCTGTTATACGCCAGGAAGTTTTTAGGGCCTCTTGCCAGGATGCATGGGCGAGCAGAAAAATTGCGTATGCAATTTTTCGACCAGCCCCAGGAAGCCTTGTTACCAAAAACACGCTTCCGCGTGCGTTTACCTGGGCATGGCAAAATTGCTGCTCGTCCATGCAGCCTGGGTATTAAACCCGCTTGCCGGAATAAACGCCCATGCCCTGACGAACAGCTTTATTATATTTACACCTCAGTAAATTTATGATAAACAGCATACGTGAAAAGAAAAGAAGAATATTGGGTAGATATAAGGGGTGACGGTGTATTAATAGGCGTATCCGCAAGAAATACTCCTTTCGCGATTGTAGCATTATGCTGCATTGTTCCTCTTGTTTGCGGTGTTTGTGTGCTTGTTACGATGATATATAAAGATACGGGCGGATTTTTAATTTCCGCCTGTACGGCTGGTACGTATTGCTGTCTTTTATTCCTGCTTTTGTTTATAACATATTTATTTATAGGAAAGGTCGAGGTTTTTATTAGCAAAAAAACTTTCAGCGATGAAAGTTATATTTTTGAGGGAATAGGAAAAATCGGAAGGAAAAGATATTTTAACCGTGATTCAGTGCGGCATATTGGAGAAAGCTTTGAAGAAAGTTCTATGCCTCATGGAAGATTCAGAACCGGAGGAGATTTGGTTTTTACTATATATGAAGGCGAAAGGAAGATAAAAATATATACTACGCTTTTAGATTTTAGTAGAAAAGTCTTTTTAATTAATCAGGTGAGCAAATACTTAGGTTTTGGTGAACGGGCGTGGTATTAGCAGTTGTAATAAAATCGCGTCCGGGATTTTAGCATAATCCAAAAGGCCGCGCCGCGGGGTTTTGCGGTCCGCGGGCCAGCCGCTGGTGCGCGCGCAAGGGATTGCAGTGGAAAGCCCGCAGGATTTGCATGGGCAAATCCGAGGACTTGGAGCGGAAAGCCCGGTTTTTGGCGCTTTGCGCCAAAAATGCGCCCGAAAGACGGCTTCTTTCCTGCTTGACCAGGGGAGGTTTTGTGTGATATTCTGTGCTGTATTTTATGAGTCGAATTTGCTTTCCCGGCTGGTGGGAAAAGGAGATATCATGTCAGGTCACAGTAAATGGGCTACAATTAAGCACAAGAAGGGTGCGGCTGACGCGAAGCGGGGCCAGATGTTTACGAAGCTGATTAAGGAGATTTCGATTGCGGCGCGGCTGGGGGGCGGGGACGCGAACTCGAATCCGAGGCTGCGGACGGCGGTTTTGAAGGCGCGTACGGCGAATATGCCGAAGGACAATATCGATAGGGCTGTTAAGAAGGGTTTGGGTGAACTGGATGGGGTGAGCTACACGGAGATTACGTACGAGGCGTATGGGCCGGGTGGCGTGGCGATTCTTGTGGATGTGCTGACCGACAACAAAAACCGTACGGCGGCGGATATCCGGTATATTTTGAACCGGGGGGGCGGGAATCTGGGTGAGGCGGGTTCGGTGTCGTACCTTTTTAAGCGTAAGGGTGTTATTGGCTACGACGCGGCGAAGTACACCGAGGATCAGATTCTGGAGGTCGCGCTTGAGGCGGGGGCCGAGGATGTTTCTACTGAGGGGGATTCGATTGAGGTGACGACGGATCCTGATGAGTTTGAGAAGGTTCTGGGGGCTTTGGAAACGGCGGGGCTTGCGCATAATTCGGCGGAGATTACGAAGGTTGCTGATACGTATATACTGCTTGATAACGAGAAGACGGGTAAGGTCATCAGGCTGATTGAAAACCTGGACGATCACGATGATGTGCAGAGCGTTTCTTCAAATATTGATATTCCTGATGATTATGTTCCGCCGGAAGAATGATTCGAATTCTGGGGGTCGATCCGGGGCTTGCGGAGACCGGATATGGGGTTATTGATTCGGGTGGTTCGCGGCTTGTTCATGTGACGCATGGGGTTATTTCGACTCCGGCGGATATGGAGACGGGCGAGCGGCTTTTGTGTATTTATGATCGCCTGTCGGCTTTGATAAAAGAGTATTCGCCTGACGAGGCGGGTATCGAAAACATTTTTTTTACCAAAAACATTACGAGCGCTATTCCTGTTGCTCAGGCGCGGGGGGTGGCGCTGCTTCTTTTTTCCCGCAGGGCGCTTGCGGTGGGGGATTATCCGCCGCCTGTTATTAAGCGGGCTGTGGTGGGCTATGGCAGGGCGGAAAAAAAGCAGGTGCAGGAGCTTGTGCGGCTTCTTCTGGGTTTGCGGGAAATTCCGCGGCCTGATCATGCGGCGGACGCTCTTGCCGCGGCGATTTGTCATGCGCATACGCGAAACAGCGCTGTGGTGCGGGCCGCGAAGATTCCTGCGGCTCCGGCGCGTTCATTGGTAAATTCGCTGGTAAAGAAGGGGAAACCAGGCCGCGGGCCGGGGGGCTTGAAGGCGAAAAAAACCGTTAAGCGGGGGAGGCGTGATTAATAGCCATGATTAATAGTTTGACAGGGATTCTGACGGGAAAGGGTGCGGGAAGGTTTTATCTTGAGACCAGCGGGCTGGAATGGGAAATTGAGAGCTCGTATACGACAATAAGCGCCTTGCCGGCGGAGGGCGGCTGCGTGAAGGTGTTTACGTATCTGTATCACCGCGAGGATTCCATGCGTCTTTTTGGCTTTTTCAGCGAGGAGGAGCGTTTTTTGTTTTTGGATCTTATGAAGGTCAACGGGATAGGCCCGAAACAGGCTTTGCGTATTCTTTCCAGTACAAACGTTGAGTTTTTTTCGCGGATTCTGGAGGATGGGGACGCGGCGGCTCTGTCGCGTATTCCGGGTCTGGGGGTAAAGACGGCGCAAAAGATCATTCTCGCGTTGAAGGGGAAACTGACTTTCCGCGAGGAAACCGGGCAGACGGAGCAGTCGGGCGATCTTGTTCTGGCGCTGGAGGATATGGGTTTCGACAGGAAAAAGGCGGCAACGGTTATTAAGGCGCTGACGGATGAATTGGGAGCGGAGGGCCTGGTTGGGGCGGAACTTGAAAAGGAATGTTTCCGCCAGGCTATAATACGGTTAAGCGCTTCGTAAGGGGGCGGAACCTGGCCGACGGAATTTTTTAACCGTGAAGCTGGAGAAGTCCAGGATTTG
>JAISAF010000233.1 GCA_031266855.1 Spirochaetales bacterium | reverse complement strand
GGGGGATACCAGCCGGGACGAGATATTGCCGAAGGCAAAATCTCGTGGTTTGCCACTATGCGCGCAGTGAAGCAGAGTACACGAATTTATCACCAACCGGCTGCCGCCACCACGCTTTCAGCTCGCGGTTACGCTTGTATCGGTGCCAGGCACGTTTTTATGTTTCACGGAATAGCGTCATATTTTAGAATGCGCTATCAAAAAACGTACCTGGCACCTTTTTAGGGGCGCGCGAAGCGCGAAAAGCCGCTGGTGCGCGCGCAAGGGATAGTAGTGGAAAGCCCACAGGCCCGCCGCAAGGCGGGCCGAGGACTTGGAACGGATAGCCCGGTTTTTGGCGCGGAGCGCCAAAAATGCGCTCAAAACATGAGGGGGGAAAAAAATTCTGTGATGAAGTTACTCAATTTTCATGGGAACGGTCAGGATGTCCCCTGGCCCGGCGTCCGAAAGCAGCGCTGTAGGGATTGCGCTGGAATACTCGCGTTCCAGGGAGGCCAGAACCGGAAAATCCGCGAGGCTGGGTAAATCCTCTTTGTCCTCAAGTACAATACTGCCGGGATTCCCCTGCTGCTGTATAAGATCGAGAATCGCGGAGCTGTGTTTTCCCGCGGCGATAATATACAGGGCGGGTTTTATTGCCAGGGCGTCCCCGGTCTTTTTCCTGATACTTTCGTCGGATTCGCTGTCCTGAATCTGTATCCGCTGTATGTTCAGGGCGGCCAGCGCCGGATCGCCGCTAAGGCGCGCGTCCATAGCCGGATCGAGAAAGGCCAGTGCGGGGAGGGAGCCTGCGGGGTTTCCTGGCGTGCCGCCCCGCTGCCCGGCTCCGGCGGGGCGTTCCAGAAAGGTTCGGATTTTTCCAGTTAGTTCGGGCAGGACAGGGCCCGCGTCGAACCGTATCCAGATAAAGGGACTGCGTGGCGGCAGGCGGCCCGGTGGCGCGTCAAGGACGTAAAACCGGATGTCGGGGAAATTTTCGGTTACGGGCCGCAGGGTCAGCGCGGAAAAAGCTCCGGTTATCACCGCCTGTGGTTTTTCTTCTGCCAGGTAGCGCTCAAGCGCGGCTGGAACATCTTCTTCGGCTTCAGTGTAGAGCAGGAAAATTTTCATGCCGCAGCCGCGTTCGGCTGTGGAAACGATGTCCTGGAGCCGCTCCTCTGTTTTCATGGATAAAGGCCAGTATTTGTCCAGAACCAGAACCGCGTTTCCCCGCGAGCAGCCGGATAGTCCGGCCAGCGCGGCGAGCCCGGTCAGAAGGAGGGCTGTATACAGGAAAATAAGATGGCGGACGGAAAATCCCGTCCGCCGGTAACGCGCTGTGCGCGGCTTCACGTTTGTTTTCACATTCCTTAACGCGCTTAGTCGCGCATGGTTCCGCCGTTTACCATCATGCTTTCCCCGGTAATGAACTTCGCGCGGGGGCTTGCGAGATAGGCTGCCGCGAAAGCGACATCTTCCGGATCGCCTATGCGTTTGAGGATGCTGTTTTCAATAAATTTTTTGTTGGCTTCCGCGCCGGCGGCGTTTGCCATCGCGGATACGATACGGCCCGGGCAGATGTTATTTACTGTAATGCTGTCGGCTCCTACCTGCTGGGCGAGGTTGCGGGCAAATCCCAGAACGCCGCCTTTGGAAGCTGCGTAACTGCACGCGGCGACGGTTCCGCCGTGTTTGCCTGCTTCGGAAGACATATTGATGATTCTGCCGTATTTCTGTTTTCTCATTCCGGGCAGAACGGCTTTGCAGAAAAGGAACATGGCTTTCAGGTTTACCGCCATGACCAGGTCCCATTCCTCTTCGGAAATTTCCTCGATGGGATGCAGGGGATGAATCCCCGCGTTGTTGACAAGAATCTGTATGCTTCCGAATTCCTTCATAACATCGTCCACAAAGGCGTCGACCAGGGCTTTTTTCGCGATATCCACAGCCTTGACGAAAACCTTTGCTCCGGTTTTCTTTTTGATTTCTTCCGCCGTTTCTCCCAGGGCTTTTTCATTTACGTCGCAGATGGCGATATTCGCCCCCCGTGAAGCAAGCTCCGTCGCGATGGCCTTTCCTATACCCTGCGCGCCTCCGGTAACGATGGCGCTGTGGCCTTTAAGTTCCTGTTCCATAATCTTTCTCCTTGTAAGAATTTTTCTCCTGTAAGAGCCTGTTCAAAAACCCGTTTGTAATTCGGAATTTGGGCGCATTCCGGGGGCGCGTAAGCGCCCGCTACAATAAATTTCCTATCGGAAAGCGACTGTCTTCAGGCGCATTTTTGGCGCAAAGCGCCAAAAACCAGGCTTTCCGCTGCAAGTCCTCGAAAAGCGCCAGAGGCGCTTTTCTGTGGGCTTTCCGCTGCAATCCAGGATGCATGGGCGAGCAGCGAATTTGCGAATGCAAATTCGCGACCAGCCCCTTGCGCGCGCCCAGCGGCGGGCAGCGAATTTGCACATACAAATTCGCTGCCCGTTTTCTCTTTTTATACCTTCGCCAGAAGCGGCGCGAGGTATTCCAGGCTTTTTGTTACGTCCTCAATAAAAGAAACTTTCAGGTTCGCTTCCAAAGCGAGTTTCCCTTTGTATTCCAGCGCGTCGAGCACGCCGATGATTTTTTTGAAATCAAGGGCGCCGAAACCGGGCAGGAAACGGTTGTTGTCAGACAAATGGAACCCGATGAAGTGTTCCCGGTGGCGGATCATCGCCGCTTCCATGTTTGACTCCTCAATATTCATGTGCCAGGTGTCGGGCAGAATATGTATATATGGATTTTTCGCGTCCCTGATGATGTCCCAGGCTTCATCCAGGCTGTTGCCCAGGGGCGATTCAAAGCGGTTAATCGCTTCCACGATAAAAGGGGTTTTCAGGCGCAGGGCTTCCGCGGCGGTTTCGGCTACCGAAGCCTTGAGGCATTCAAGGTGTTTCGCGGAGTTTTCTCCCATCGAGCCTTTCAGGAAACCCGCGACGGCGCCCGCCCCGAATTCCGCGGCGAAAGCCAGGAATTCTTTTGCGCGCCTGACCGATTCCTTTCTGCGGGCCTCATCGGTAGCGGCGAGCGAGAGGTTGTTGGTCTTCGCGGTAAAGCCTGTTGCGAAAACGGAAAGGACAAGCCCGAAATCTCCTAAAAACTGTTGTAAGTCCTGAGGGTTTATGGCAAGGGGATCTTTGATGTTCAGCTCAACGCCGTCAAAGCCGAGTTTCTGGAGAGTCCGCATGTTCGCGATAAAGGCGGAATCGCCGCGGTAATTATCGGGAAGCAGGGTTTGAATAGCAAGAAAATAGCGGTAGCGGTTCATCAGGCTAGTCCATCTCGAAGCCGCCGTCTACATTCAGGGTTTGCCCGGTAATGTAGTCCGCGTCCTGCGAACACAGAAACGCTACGGCTCCAGCCATGTCGTCCACCGTGCCGGGGCGCTTTAAGGGTATGCGCGCGATAAAATCATCGCTGGCTTTCTTCGCGTCGATCCCAAAGGCTTTTTCCTTGTCCTTGTTGTTCTGTGCCCACATGGGTGTTTCCACAACGCTGGGGGCAACGGCATTAACGTTGATGTTGTAACGGGCAAAGGCGTTTGCCGCCGACTGCGTAACGCTGATAACCGCGGCCTTGCTTGCCGAGTACGCGAGCTGGTATTCCCGGCCTCTGCGGCCCGATATGGAAGTGAAATTAACGATTTTCCCATAGGATTTGTCCGCGATTCCCGCTGTTTTGACCGAATCGGGAATCTGGCGGATCATTTGGGCGCCTACCGCCTGATCGGCAAACGCGGTTCCCTTCTGGTTGATGTTAATAACCCTGTCCCAGATCTCTTCGGTTACATCGGTAAAGTTATTGCTTTGCACAACCCCCGCCGTGTTGACAAAAATATCTATGCGGCCAAATTCCTTGACCACTTTTTCCACGGCGGCGCTGATCTCCTGGGTTTTGGAGATGTCAAGTTTCAGGGCAAAAGTTTTTACCCCAAACCCCGCGGCTTCTTTGGCAACGGCGTCGACCCCTGCCTGATTAATATCGGCGGCGGCAATATTCGCGCCTTCGCGCGCCAGACGCAGAGCCACGCCCTTGCCGATACCGGAACCGGCGCCAGTCACAAGGGCAATTTTTCCTGAAAATCTTTTTTCCATAAAGCTAACTCCTTTTTCCGTGTTTTTATTTGAGCTGTCCGGTAAACATCGGTTTCCTGACAGCTTCGATGTAAAAATGTAAAAGTTTCCGTTCTCATAGTGCCGGGGGCATTATCATTTTTCTATCATTCTCCCGCATTCTCCCGGCGTTCTTCCAGTCTTTATAAAGCCTGTTCAATAGAGTGGTTGAGAAACCGCGGTTTCTCAACAACTCCCTCTAAAAATATCCTGCAAAGCCGCTGGGCGCGCGCCAGGGATTGTAGCGGAAATCCTTTTTTACCGCGAAGCGGTAAAAAAGATTGGAGCGGAAAGCCCGGTTTGCGGCGTTTTACGCCGCAAAGGCGCCCAAATTCCGAAATTACATCTAGGTTTTTTGAACAGCCTTCATAGTCAGTTTTCATAGCGCGGACATTATTCTTCATAGTACGGAATCGTCTGCGGCCCTTCCGGCAGTACGCAGACCTGCGCGTTTTTACCGGCCCCCGCCAGGATGTCCCGTGCCGCGCTGTCCACGGATGTACAGTATTTTAGATGCGCTCCTGATATCTGCTCTTCGGAAAGGCCTGTTGTGTATACATAAATATCAGCTTTTTTCGCGATTAACGCAAGTATCTGAGCCTGCCACTGGTCGTCCATCATAAAGCCTTCGCTCCGTATTCTGGTAAGCATGTCGTCAAAGTTTTTTGCGTCCAGAAGGATTTTCCCAAAGGAGCCGTGGGCGGGAATGCCGTCCCAGCCTTCAAACGCGATGATGATGGCTCCGCCGGGCTTAACGACTTTTGCGGCAGCGCTCATTCCCTTGACGGCCTGATAGAGGTTCAGGTCCAGGGGATAGCCTGAGTTTGAAGTAATAACCAGATCGTAGAGGCGGTCTGTCCTGACCATCGTGGTTTTTTTAACAAAGGCGGTTCCCGCGAGATAGGCTTGTGTCCAGTCGCCGGCAAAGGAGGCGGTAATCGCCTTATCCCGGTTTAAGGTAACGTTGATAAGAAAGTCCGGCCTGGCCATCGAGGCCGCTTCGTTGACTTCGCTTCGTATGGGGTTGCCGTCCAGGACTCCCCATACAGCCCGCCCGTCGTCAATATTAATGGCGTTGTGGTTGCGCATCACGGTATCAAGATGCGCCATTCCCGGCATGACGGCCTTGCCGCCGCCGGAAAATCCCGCGAAAAAGTGCGGTTCGATAAAACCTGTAAGGATTTTAAAGGAACAGGCAAAAAAGTCCTTCTGGATTTTTACCACATTGCCGCTTTTTGTAGTTCCCGCCACGACGTGCATACCCTCGGCGCGGGCATCGTTTTGGATAATGCGGTAATCCCGTACAATGTCTTTGCCCAGCATTCCCGCGATTTCCTCGTCCGTATTCAGCCGGTGGGTTCCCGTGGAATTGAACAGGGTGATCCTGTCTTTGGGAATCCCCGCCCTTTCCAGTTCTTCCAGAATCGCGGGAATGATGATGTGGTTCGGCGTAGGCCGCGTGATGTCACTGAACACCACGGCGACCGTATCCGTTTTCTTTACCATCTGAGCCAGAGCCGGAGTTCCGATTGGTTTGCGTAAAGAATCGGTGACTGCCCCTTTCTGGTCAGCGCAGGCCGGAACAAACTCCGGTTCAATAACATTCACACCGGCTGTATCGGGCAGATTAATATCCAGACCTGTTTTCCCATACGCAAGTTTAATCTTCATCATCCAGCTCCTGCCCCGGTTTACGCCGGGATATTTTTTATAACGGCGATATTGCCATCCCGCGCGGCGGTAAGAATGGGACCCATATACTCATCGACCTTCTCCGCCGTAAGGGGAACAGGCATATTTTCCAGCTTCATTTTAAGCTGCGGGTCTTTTGCCGCCGCAAGCGCCTGATCGATATGCTTCTGCGTAAAGCCTTTTACCTCGGACAGCTTTGTCGGGAAATTGATTTTTGCCGCAAAGGCAAACATTCCCGCGGCAAAGGCATCCCCAAGTTTCCGCCCGCTCAAAGCGTTTGGATCGCCGGGAAAATACCCCGCGTCCCGGTAAATACCCGCGATAAGCCGCAGCGGCTTTTCAATAGCCGGGGCGAAGAACACCGTGTAGTAGGGATTCATCAGCGCGCAGGCCCGCCCGTGGGTCAGAATGTCAACAAGGGAAAAACTTGTAAGGTGCGGGCCGTTCGTCCCGCCTACCATGATTGCGTAGCCTCCCAAATCGGTTGCCAGGCACAGGGCTTCGCGGGCCTTTGCGTCCTTTGGGTTTGCCAGAGCCTTCGGCAGATATTCAAGAATAAGTTTGATCCCCACCTTGGCGATATCTTCCATTTTGTCGTAGCCGTCTTTTCCCACAAGGCCGAAGATAACCTCCAGAATATGGGCAATACCGTCCAAAGCGCCGTCCGAAGTCAGGCTGATGGGCGCGGAATAGGAAACCTCAAAGTCAAACACCGGATAGGTCGGCACAATAGCCGGATCGACAATCAGCTTTTTCTGGTTTGTTTTGTAGTCCGTTATATTGGAATACTTGGTAAGGTGCGCTCCCGTGGAAGCCGCGGTCTGGATAGCCATGTGGGGATGCAGTTTTTTACCCTGTTTTTTCAACCCCTCGGTAACAAGGTTTGTACCAAAGTACTGGTCAACAGTGCCGCCCAGAGTCCGCAGCACTTCCGCCGCCTTAGCCGCGTCGATGGTACTGCCCCCGCCAAAACTGATCACCATTTCGGCATTGGACGCCGCCAGTTCATCAGCGATACGCTGAAGGTCTTCCTTGGGCGCGTTCGCCGCGGCGCCGACAATAAGAGTAAGGTCCTTAACGCCAGCGCTTTCAAGGTTTTTCTTAATACGGTTTACATAAACATCCACGCCAGGATACTCGGTATAAATCAGCGCGGCCTTTTTCGTAATGCCCGCGACAACAGGCCCGATTTTGTCCAGAACGCCGTTCCCCTGTAAATAGGAACTGCCCTTCCAGTCAGCCAAAAGTTTTTTTGCAGTGTCAAAATCACTCAATTTATTTCCCTCCAGAAAAAAATTTATTTTCTACTACCGTTTCTATTACCGAACCGGCAATTTTTGCCTTTATCCACGCCGGAAACCTTATCCCTGCCGGAAAGCCTGTCCGTGCTATAAAGCTTATCCATGCCGGACAGCTTATCCGCGCCGGAAGCCTTATCCGTACCGGAACCCTTATCCATACCGGAAAACTTATCCACACTGGAAATCTTATCCGTACCGGAAAGCTCCAGGCGCAAAGCGCCATCGCGCGAAGAACATATATGCGAAGCCATAAGCTTTTCCGCCTTATCCGCGTCCTTTGCCAGAAGCGCGTCAAGAAGGGCGATATGTTCATGGTTCGTCGCATGCATACGGTCAGGAAACTTCCCCGCCAGAATCCGTATCCTCAAGTTCTGATTCATAATAGTAGCATATATCTGTTGCAGGTGGGTGTTCCCCGAACCAGCAATAATATAACTATGAAGCTCCCTGTCCTGCCGGAACCACTGCGCGTATGAAGAGCCGCTCGCCGCGCAGCGCGCAAAGAAATCCCGAAAACCCTCCAGTACCCCCCCATCCAGATTGCAACAGGAAACCCGCGCCACCTGAGGTTCAATGATAAGCCTAAGCTGATAAATCTCGTAAATATCCTTCAAACAAATCCGCGAAACAAAAGTCCCCTGACGCGGAAAAATATCCACAAGCCTTTCCCGCTGCAAACGCAAAAGCGCTTCCCGAATCGGCGTACGCGAAGTCCCGAATTTCTCCACCAGAACATCTTCACAAATGACAGAACCAGGCGCCATTTCACAGTTTACGATATCTTCCTTAATGATAGTATATACTTTTTCCTGCAAGGGCTGCGCCGCCGCAGCCCCTCCGCCATCTGAATGCATGGTCTTATTTTACTATTTTCTTCGCCTTTTCGACAATGTTATGCGCGGTCAAGCCGTATTTTTCCAGAAGACTCTCATAGTCCCCCGTCTCAGTAAAAGTATTCTCCACGCCAACAAAAGCCACAGGAGCGGGCCTGTTCGCGGCCAGAACCTCCGCGACCGCGCTGCCAAGACCACCAGTAATGGAATGCTCCTCCGCGGTAACAATACCCCTGGTTTCAGAAGCGCACTTAACAATAAGATCCTTATCGATAGGCTTTATCGTATGAATATTGACAACCCTGGCGCTAATACCCTGCGAAGCAAGCGTATCCGCCGCGGCCAAAGCCCGGTGCACCATAAAACCCGTAGCAATCAAAGTAACATCCTTCCCGTCCCGCAACACAATCCCCTTACCAATTTCAAACCTGTTCTTCGCGTAATCGCTCGTCTCGGGAAGCTCGTTACGATGCAGACGCAGATAAACAGGCCCCTTATGAAGAAAAACCGCCTCAACCGCACGCGAGGTTTCCGGCCCATCCGAAGGAGAAAGCACCAGGAAATTCGGCAAAGCCCTGAAAAAATTAATATCCATAGTCGCGTGATGACTCGCCCCATCGAAGGAATCCGAAAGACCGGAATAGGTCCCCACCACCTTCACATTCAGATTCGTATAAGCGATAAGACTACGAATAGGATCCGCACAACGCAATACCGTAAAACAAGCAAAGGTATTAATAAAAGGCACAAAACCCACTGTAGACAAACCCGCGGACATAGCCGCCATATTCATTTCCGCAATACCCACATTGAAAAATCTCTCAGGGAAGACTTCCGCAAACACACAGGAGCGCGTCGACCCCGAAACATCAGCATCCAGAACCACAAGATTCTGGTATTTCTTCCCCAAATCCACAAGAGTTTCCCCATAGACCTGGCGCATTGCTTTTCCCGTAACTGATCCAGCCATTATTTCCCTCCTGCCAGTTCCGCCTTCGCGGCTTTATAATCATCCGGCCCAATAGCCTTGCCATGCCATCCGTTCTTCCCCTCCATAAAGGAAACCCCTTTACCCTTCACCGTCTTCGCAATAATAATAACAGGACACCCCTTTATGCTCTTCGCCGAATCAACAGCATCACAAACCGCCCCCACATCATGACCATCGGCCTCAAGAACCTTCCAGCCAAAAGCCTCCCACTTCGCCCTCACATTACCCAAAGGCATAACCTCGTTGACAGTCCCATCAAGCTGCACCCCATTGTGATCCAGAATCCCAATAAGATTATCCAGCTTAAACTTGCTAGCAGCCATCGCCGCCTCCCAAATAATCCCCTCCTGGATTTCCCCATCACCCATCAAAACATACACATAAAAATTCTTCTTCCCCGTCTTCGCCCCCAGCGCCATACCAGCCCCCGCACTCAAACCCAGCCCCAAAGGCCCAGTAGAAAGCTCAACCCCCGGAGTATCCTTCGCGCACGGATGCCCCTGCAAATGACAACCAAACTGCCGCAAATGCTGCAAATCCTCCACAGGAAAAAACCCCCTCTCCGCAAGATTAATGTAAAGCATCGGAGCCCCATGACCCTTCCCCAAAATAAAACGATCCCGCTCCTCCCACAACGGCCTCTTCGGATCAATATTCATCTTCTCAAAATACAACGACGTAATAATCTCCGTCGCCGACAACGAACCACCCGGATGCCCCGACTGAGCCTTGTACAGGATGTCAATAAGCGTGTTCCTGAACTTGCCACACAGCCCGCGCAAAAACACTTTACGATCTTCATTCAAAGACATAGCGCCTCCTTAAAATTGAAATACTGATATATCAGTCTCAACTATGACCCAAACAAAACGAATTGTCAACCAAGCCCCAGATCGCAACCAAATAAACACCAGGATTTTATTTTTAATTTGGGCGCCTTTTTGCCGCTCCGCGCCAAAAACCGGGCTATCCGCTCCAAGTCCTCGGAATTGCCCATGCAATTCCTGCGGGCTTTCCGCTCCTATCCCTGGCACGCGCCCCAGCGCCTAACACGCACCGTAAATGCAGACCCGCGAAATTGCCAGCGGCAATTTCGCGGCCTGGTTCCGCCCGGCGTAGTCTCCAGACTACGCCGTGTTAAAAGCAAGGCTCCTGCCTTGCAAGCGGGCGATTTGGTGCCAGGTACGTTTTTACGTTTCACAAAATAGCGACATATTTTATGATGTGCCATCCAAAAAGGTGCCTGGCACTTTTTTACTTTTTTAGAATCCTTCGCTCGGCGTAGTCTCCAGACTACGCCGTGTTAAAAGCAAGGCTCCTGCCTTGCAATTGCCTCACGGCCCGGAATTGCCTCCGGCAATTCCGCGGCCTGGTTCCAGGCTGCAAACATAACCGCGGGCTGTAATCGTGGTGGCGGCAGCCGGAACCGTGAAAGGCCG
>JAISAF010000215.1 GCA_031266855.1 Spirochaetales bacterium | reverse complement strand
AGGCAATTCCGGGAACTGGTTCTGAGCTGCCGTTGGCAGTCCTGATTGATACGTGCTCCAAAAGACGGGTTGCAAAGCCGCAAGCGTGGACGCTTGCTTCTAATCCGGCGCAGGCAGAGCCTGCGCCGAGCGGAATAGAGGAAGGGAAAAAAAGCGAGTTTCAGTCGTAAACTTTAGATTGCTTTAGCAAAAGGACATTTTAGTATGCTTTAGCCTCAATGCGACTTTCAGCCGCTACAACACCCACCGCCTTTAGGCGGTGGGTGGTTAGTTTTAAAATCTAATAACGTAAAATATTATTGAAATTATTGTAAATACTGCGACAAATTTAGTAAAAAATCAATTGCTGGTTATATTCTCAATTTGTTTCCATTTATCCTGAACATTTTCTTCTCCATTAAAATAATTCAATTGGCTATTTTTATCAAATATCTCGTCTGATTTTGATTGCATAAGGTTAATTTTATTCGAGTCGGGATATTCACACACATCGAAACCGATAAATGTTCTTATATCCAAATAAATACAAGGTTCTTCCATATGATTGTACAGCTGATGCGCTCCTGTTTCGCCAGTCTCAAAAAATATCAAATCGCCATTTTCGACGATTTCCAATCCTTTTGGCGTTCTTAACGTGGCAGAACCTGAAAGTATCATAAACAATTCCTCCCCATGTCTGTGAAAATGGTATGGGCAGTTGTATTGTCCCGGATTTAACTGCCGTAAATCGAAAAACAAATTTTGAGGATTTACTCCTTTTTTAATTATTGAAACATCGGAACATAATCTGAAATTGTCTATTTTGTTGGGTTCTTCCTTAAATTCCCGTTGGGCTAATTTTAAAATTGTTGCCATAATATTACTCCTGCTTTATATGCACCGTCGCAAGCCGGTATTTTTTTATAATATATTAAATCATCTTTTTCTGTCAATGAGTTTTTGAATATTTTTTAAAAATTTTAAGACAAATGGCGCATAACTCCCTGTATATGTATTACATTTATCTGCCGCATGACGCATATAAGTATCAGGCGGTTTACATAGAGAAAATAGCGGTAAAACGAATATTCCTTCGTTTTATATCCTGTCGGGGTTCATCGGCGGGACTGTCTACGCGGAAGGTTTGGGATACGCGGAGCGGTGGACGGTATGAATAACGCCCGGCAGTCCTGATTGATACGTGTTCCAAAAGATGGGTTGCAAAGCTGCAAGCGTGGACGCTTGCTCCTAATCCGGCGCAGGCAGAGTCTGCACCGGGCGGAGTTTTTTCTTTTGACTTCTTCGACTTCGTGATGAATTGTTTCTTCAAAGTATGCTGCGCAAGGGATTGCAGCGGAAAGCCCACAGGAAGCGCATAGGCGCTTCCGAGGAATTGGAGCGGAAAGCCCGGTTTTTGGGCCGCGTTAGCGGCCCAAAAATGCGCCTGAAGACAGTCGCTTTCCGATAGGAAATTTATTGTAATGGGCACTCACGTGCCCCCGGAATGCGCCCTGCTTTCCATATCCCCGCATCATTCCTTCCCTCTCGCTTTTTTTCGGGAAACCCGCTATGATTCCTGCCGGACATAACATGAAAAAACAATCCCCTTCCCGGAAGAAACCGCGTGCGAAAAAGAGTAGCGCGGACGAGGGCTTTATTATCGCAGAGGGCGTGGCCCAGAACAATTTGAAAAATATCCGGGTAAAAATCCCGCTGGGAAAACTGACTGTTGTAACGGGCGTTTCCGGATCCGGCAAATCCTCGCTTGCGTTTGACACGATATATGCCGAGGGCCAGCGGCGCTATGTGGAGACGTTCTCGGCGTACACCCGCCAGTTCCTTGACAGGATGGACAAGCCCCGCGTCAACCGGGTAAGCGGCATTCCGCCGGCGGTTGCGATAGACGCGGTGAATCCTGTGCGTACTTCGCGCTCGACAGTCGGAACCATGACGGAGATTTCCGATTATCTGAAACTCCTTTTTTCCCGCGCCGCCAGGCTGTACTGCGCGTCCTGCGGCAAACCTGTGCGGAACGACACGCCCGAATCTGTCGCCGCCGCGCTGCGCGAAGAAACCGCGAAAAGCCCGGCTGGTCTTGTTGTTACCTTTAGCCTTGCCGTTCCGCAGAAAACAACAGCCGCCAGCCTCCGGGAAATTCTCGCGACGCAGGGTTACACCAGATACTACTCGGAAAGCGCGAACCATTTGGAAATTATACAGGACAGGCTTGTCTTTGATCCCGGCAGCGCGGAGGACTCCTCCCGCCTCGCCGAAGACCTTGAAGCCGCCTTCCGTTTCGGCAAAGGCAGGCTCAGCGTTCACATCCTGGGCGAAGACCGGAAGACCGCGGTGAAGACCCTGAAATTTTCATCCGGCCTCCACTGCGCCGCCTGCGACATTCACTACAGGCAGCCCAGCGCCGGAACGTTCTCTTTTAATTCTCCTGTCGGCGCGTGCCCGAAATGCCGCGGCTTTGGACGGGTC
This sequence comes from Spirochaetales bacterium, assembly GCA_031266855.1. GTDB lineage: Bacteria > Spirochaetota > Spirochaetia > DTKZ01 > DTKZ01 > JAISAF01. The sequence goes on along the minus strand of JAISAF010000215.1, from coordinate 4,815 downwards.
ATCGATTTCGACATTGGCCTGGTCATTCCCGACCAGAACAAAACCCTCGCCGCGGGCGCTGTCAAACCCTGGCAGACAGCCTCCTTCGCCGAATGCCAGGAAGACCTTGAAAAGTACGCGCGCCGCCGGGGCGTTCCGCTCGACGTTCCCTGGAAGGACCTCGGCGTCCGTCACAAAGCCTGGGTCATTGAGGGCGAAGGTTCCTGGGACGATGGCAAATGGTACGGAATCCGCCGCTTCTTCGACTGGCTCGAAAAGAAAAGCTACAAAATGCACATCCGCGTCCTGCTCTCAAAATACCGCGCCTATAGAATCTGCCCGGAATGCGGCGGCTCGCGCCTCAAACCCGAAGCCCTCCTGTGGCGCGTCGGGGAACCTCCCGAAGCCCTCTCCATCAAGGACATAACCGCCCTGCCCATCGGCGGCTGCCTCGGATTTTTCTCGCGCCTCAAACTCGCTCCCGAAGACATGCAAACCACCCAGACCGTCCTTGAGGGCATCATCTCGCGCCTTCATTACCTTGTTGACGTCGGCCTCTCCTATCTTACCCTCGACCGGCAGTCCCGCACACTCTCCGGCGGCGAAGTCCAGCGCATCAACCTGACAACAGCACTCGGCGTATCCCTGGTCAACACGCTCTTCGTCCTTGACGAACCATCCATCGGTCTGCACTCCCGCGACATCCGCCGCCTCATCACCATCCTGCACCGCCTCCGCGACGCCGGCAACACCCTTCTCGTCGTCGAACACGACCCCGAACTCATCCGCGCCGCCGACCACTTCATCGATATGGGCCCCGGCCCTGGCGAAAAAGGCGGCAGCATCGTTTTCTCAGGCGGAATCCGCGAACTCCTTTCTTCCCGAAAATCCCTGACCGCGCGTTTTCTGACAGGAGATATTCATGTGGGGGAAGTCTCCCCCCTCGCTCCAGCCGAAGCGGCTTCCGCTCCCCCCCTCAGCGGGGGGAATCCCCCCGCAACGCCCCCCGAAGCCGCCGTATCCCGCAAACTTGTACTCCACGGCGCTGGTGAAAACAACCTCAAACACATAGACCTGAACCTGCCCCTGGGCCGCTTTGTCTGCCTTACCGGAGTCAGCGGTTCCGGCAAATCAACCCTTGTAGAAGATATTCTGTACCGGGCGCTGCGCCGGATCAAAGGCCAGGCCGCGGAAACTCCGGGCGCGTACGAGAAAATTACCGGACACCAGTTTATACACGACGTTATCATGATAGACCAAAGCCCCCTTGGCCGCACCGCGCGATCCAACCCCGCAAGCTACTCCGGCGCGATGAGCGGTATACGCAAAGCCTTTGCCGCTTCCGAAGAGGCCCGCTCCCGGGGGCTTACCGCCGGGGATTTCAGTTTTAATTCCGGCGCGGGGCGCTGCCCGGTCTGCGGCGGCAGCGGCTTTGAACATATCGAAATGCAGTTTTTAAGCGATGTCTACCTGCGCTGCCCCGACTGCGACGGCAGGCGCTACCGCCCTGAAATTCTCGAAATCCGCATCGGCGGCGCCCATCCCAAATTTTCTCCCGCTTCCATAGCCGACGTACTTGATATGACCGTTTCCGAGGCATGCAGTTTTTTCCGTGACAAACCGGACATTATTTCCGCTTTAAGCATTTTAAACGATGTCGGCCTGGGCTACCTGAAACTGGGACAGTCCGTTCCTACGCTTTCCGGCGGCGAAGCGCAAAGGCTCAAACTCGCCTCCTATCTGGCTGGGGCCGCGGACGGAAGCCAGCCTAAAGGCCCTGCCTCCGGCAACCTTTTTCTTTTGGACGAACCCACAACCGGCCTGCACTTCGCCGACATTGCCATTCTCCTCAAGGTATTCCGCAGGCTCACCGGCGCGGGGCATTCCCTTCTGGTCATAGAACACAACCTCGACGTTATAGCCGCCGCGGACTGGATTATTGACCTGGGGCCGGAGGGCGGGGAAGAAGGCGGCAGCGTTATCGCGGAAGGGACGCCGCTACAGTTCGTGGAGGACTTCCCTGGTCATACAGCCGCGGCCCTGCGCCGCTACACGGAGTATCCCGCCGTGGCGGAGCAGCAGCCTGTTCTGCGCCTGCCTCCGGCAGAGGCCATTACGCTCCGCGGCGCGCGGGAACACAATCTGAAAAACATCAGCCTGGAAATTCCGCGCGATACCTTTACCGTCATTACCGGCGTTTCCGGTTCAGGTAAAAGTACCATCGCCTTTGATATTCTCTTTGCCGAAGGCCAGAGGCGCTACCTGGAGTCCGTAGGCGCGTATGCCCGGCAGTTCGTTCAGCCCGCGGCGCGGCCCGACATAGATGAGGCTGTCGGCATACCGCCCACCGTTGCCATAGAACAGCGTACAAGCCGGGGCGGAAGAAAAAGCACGGTTGCCACGGTAACGGAAATCTATCACTTCCTGCGTCTCCTGTATGTCAAGCTCGGCGTGCAGCACTGCCCGGACTGCGGAATACCCATCCGGCCCCAGACGCGGGACAGCATTGCCGCCCGTCTTATGCGCGATTACCGGGGGCAAACCCTGACCATCCTCGCGCCCCTGATAAATTCCCGCAAGGGCGTCTACAAGGACCTTGCCAAACAGGCCGCCGCGAAGGGCTATACGCGGCTGCGCGTGGATGGCGAATACCTTCCTACGGAACCCTGGCCAAAGCTCGACCGATACAAAGAACACAGCATCGACCTTCCCCTGGCTGATGTTCCCATAAATCCGGGAAACGAAAAACAGCTTCGCGGCGTTCTGGACGCGGCCCTCGAAACCGGGAAGGGCGTCATCAGCATTATCCCGGTAAGCGGCAGCGCAGCCGTCCCGGTCATTTTTTCCACGCTCCGCGCCTGTCCCGGCTGCGGACGCGGTTTTCCCGAACCTGACCCCCGCCTGTTTTCCTATAACTCAAAACACGGCTGGTGCCCTTCCTGCTACGGAACCGGCCTCCGGCTTGCGGGCTTTGACGAGGAGCAAAGCGGCGAGGAAATCTGGTGGAACGACTGGTACGAGGGGGCCGAAATCCCCTGTCCTGAGTGCGGCGGCCGCCGCCTGAATAAGGAAGCCCTGGCTGTTACCTTTGATGGTCTCTCCATAGCCGATACCTGTGCCCTTACCGTGGTCGGGGCTACTGCCCGCTTCGATGCTCTGCGGCTGCCGCCCCGCGAGGCGGAAATCGCGAAAGACATTATCAAGGAAATACAGGGCCGCCTCGCTTTTCTGTCGGAAGTGGGCCTTTCCTATCTCTGTCTCGACAGGGCGGTTCCCACGCTCTCCGGCGGAGAGGCCCGGCGTATCCGCCTTGCCTCCCAGCTTGGTTCCAATCTGCGCGGCGTGTGCTACATCCTGGATGAACCGACCATCGGCCTGCACCCGCGGGATAATGCCATGCTCCTTGAATCCCTCGAAAAACTGAAAAAGAAAGGCAACAGCATTGTTGTTGTCGAGCATGATGAGGAAACCATCCGCCGGGCGGATCACATTATCGACATAGGCCCCGGCGGCGGCTCCGGCGGCGGACAGCTCATAGCGCAGGGGTCTATAGCGGACATTCTTAAAAACACGGTCAGTAAAACCGCCGCCTGTCTGCGCCAGCCTATGAGCCATCCGCTTTTCGCGCGCCGCCGACCTGTAAGCGCCGCGGGGGAAGGCCCCCTGGGAAGCCTGAAGATTACGCGGGCCTGTCTGCATAACCTGAAAAACGTAGACGCTGCCTTTCCTCTGGGCGCCCTTGTCTGCGTTACGGGAGTTTCCGGTTCGGGGAAAAGCACCCTTGTCAGCGATATTCTTCTTCCCAACCTGTGCAGCCTTGTCCCGCGCCGGAAGGGGCCGAAAAATCTTACAGGCTGCGGGAGCCTTGAGGGCTGGGAAAACCTGCGCAGGGTTCTGGAAGTTGACCAGAGTCCTATCGGTAAAACGCCCCGCTCCTGTCCCGCCACCTACGTCGGCTTCTGGGACGACATACGCCGCCTTCTCGCGGAAACGCCGGAAGCCCGCGTGCGGGGCTATACCCCCAGCCGCTTTTCCTTTAATACCCCCGAAGGCCGCTGCCCGGACTGCGAGGGCCAGGGTATGCGGAAAATCGAAATGAGCTTTCTCCCGGATGTGACTGTCCTCTGCGAAACCTGTGCCGGCCGCCGCTTTGAACCGGAAACCTGCGAAATCACCTTCAAAGGCAAATCCGCGGCGGACATTCTGCGGTTCAGCGCGGAGGAAGCCTGCGAGTTTTTCTCTTTCCATCCGAAAATCCACCATGCGCTGTCCCTGCTCTGCGATGTCGGCCTCGGCTACATTTCCCTGGGGCAGCAAAGTCCCAGCCTTTCCGGCGGAGAAGCGCAGCGCATCAAACTTGTTTCGGAGCTTGCCCGCATACGCCCGGAGCTGCGCGTGCGCGGGGGAGAAAATCAGCAGGCGGGCGCGCTGTACATTCTGGATGAACCCACCATCGGCCTGCACATGGCGGATGTGGAAAAACTCATACGGGTTCTTCACCGGCTTGTGGACGCGGGAAACACCATTATCCTTATCGAACACAACCTTGACATTATCGCCGAAGCTGACTGGGTTATCGACATGGGCCCCGAAGGCGGAGAAGGCGGCGGACGTATCATAGCCGCGGGCAGCCCGGAAAAACTGATCCGCCGGAAATCCCATACAGCCCGGTATCTGCGCGAATTTCTGGAAAGAGGATAAAAGGCCGCGATTAGTTTTTAACCCCTAACTCCGCTTAAGTTAGACTGTCTATTTTTATTTTTTCAAACAGCTTCTTCACCCTTTGTGGTATCTCACTACGGTTCCACTGACCGCGCATCTTCGTCTGGTACACCG
>JAISAF010000205.1 GCA_031266855.1 Spirochaetales bacterium | reverse complement strand
ATAGCGGCAAATTCCACTGTTTTTATATAGAGACCGTTTCCGAAGCTGTGGGGTTTCTGAACAGCGCTATTAGACAAAATATCGCAAATCCGCTGGTAAAAAGCGGTGTCCGCCGCTTTCTGAAAAAAACCGATCCGCAATTTTGAGCGGCAGCTCAGAACCAGGCCCGTAAATTGCCGACGGCAATTTCCGGGGCACATAATTGCTGTTCAGCAATTATGTGCTATAACCCGGCGATCGCAATTTTTCTGGGGAAAAATTGCGTGGTTTGTCACCAAGTACAGCGCGCTATGCGCTATACACGTATCTATCACCAACCGGCTGCCGCCACCACGATTACAGCCCGCGGTTGCGCGTGCAACTTTGGAACCAGGCCCACAAAATCGCGTAGCGATTTTGTGGTTTTGTTTTTACGGCTACAGTTAGCCCCTGGGCGGCAGCATTTTTAGTTTTTAAAACAGAATCCGTTCCAGAAAAGTCTTGCTGTCGTAATAATAGCCTTTTGTTCCTTCAAAAATATCCACGCCGAGGCTCTTGTCTTCGAAAACCAGTTCAATGATGTAGTCCACGCCGGGTTTGAAGTTAAAGTCAAAGGTCGCTCCCGCAGCCGTATAGACCCTTCTGCCTTCAAAAAAACCTTCCTGCCGGGAGAAGGATATGTTGCCGATAAACCGCGTTCTTCCCGAAGGAATCGCCAGATAGTGGTAGGTTGTCGGTGAGCCAACTATAGACCTGTCATCCTTACTGTAGCGCGAAAGTTCGTCTATGGGGATTTCATTATAGCTGACAGGTATGAATCCCGTGTCAAAGTGTATGTATGCCAGATCTTCTTTGGGTACCGAGTCATCCAGCACGTCGGGGCTTTCCACCGCCACCTGGATGGGCCTGATGATGAAACAGGAAGAAACCATGCAGACGGCCGCCGCCAGCGCCGAAAGGGCAAAAAATCTGTGAAAACTCATTACAACTCCTTATTTACTCAAATCCAGGGTTGTGAACGGAACAAACTCAATAAGTGTCCTCTCGCCACCTTCAGGAGAAAGATAGACCTCTACTCCCGGCAAACCTTTTGAGACAGCAAAGTGGAGAGAATATCTTTTCCCAGTCGCGAAATTATAACTCCACTCAATATTTCCTGTGTAGGTTACAAAGGTATTCCAGGCAGTTTTAAAAACAAAATCCGACTGCCCCGCGGGAAGTTTCATGTAAAGACCAAAATTGCTCCAGTCAACAGTAATTCCGTTATAGCTGCTTGCGATCAGGCCGGCGAAAACCACTGTTGCCATTTCTTCCTCCGGCAGGGTAGCGTCCCAGACCATCGGGGCTCCCAGACAGGAAGAAAACAGCAGCGCCGGTAAAATACCTCCACACAAAATTTTCTTTTTCATACAGTCAATGCCTCCTTTTATGATTAGACTTGTTCGATAACCTTCCGGTTCTCTCACAAGTCTGGCGGATTTTCCGCAAAATTGCGGCAAATCCGGCTGTTTTTTATTTAAACCGTTCCCAAATCTGTGCGGAAACAGAGGTTTCCGCACAGCTCTATTCTTTATCCACTGTCACCAGGTTAAGGGCCATTCGCCAGCCCGTGGGGCGCAAGGGATTGTAGCGGAAAGCCCACAGGAAGCGCATCGGCGCTTCCGAGGACTTGGAGCGGAAAGCCCGGTTTTTGGCGCGGGAGCGCCAAAAATGCGCACAGATTTTCTTAACCTGTTGACAGCGATTCTTTATCCTTTTTTCTCCCTTGTTAAAACACGTAACCGAGGCCCACAAGTATTATGGTTTTGTCCGGTTTGGGGGCAAGGTCATCGCTCGAATTACTGTAAAAGTTTTTCTGATACACCGCTTTTACGTACACGCCGGGCAGGGCCGAGGTAGTAAAAAGCAGTCCCCCCTGGATTTCACTCATAATTTTCCGGATTTTTGAGTCGGCAGAAGAACTAAGCCAGGAATCCGGTTGTTCGTTCTTTTTCTCCATCATGCCGATACCTCCTTCAATAAAGGGAATAAGGGCGAAGCCCGCCGATCCAAAACGGATGGGAACCTCAATCGTCAGCCCCGTTTGCACCTGGAAAAAATCCGAACCTGCGTAAAACCCGGAAATTACCCAGCCGGTATAGTCCCCTTTTAGTTTCAGTTCCGCGTTGCCCGCGGCCCCCCGGTCAAGAATCTGGGCGTAGGATAGGGAAAGCATTAAATGATAGTCCGTTTTCAGGTTTTTTTCCTGCTCGCGGGCTTCTTCTTTGGCGGTAATAAGGGATTTGTCGCCTTTTACCAGTTCGCCAAAACTGTTTATCCGCCATATTCCGAATTCTTTTATCCATTCGGATTCAACCGTCGCGCCGTTCATGGCAAACGTGACGGTAAAGCCTCCCTGGGAGTTTTCCGTAATGGAATCAACGGACGCCTGAATTTTTGTACTTCCGCCGCGCAGAGTGTTTTCCATAACCCAGGCGACGGCCTCCTGCATGCCCGCGACGGGATCGGAAGCAAAAGTCTTCATGATATTTCTTTGCACGGTGCGCGAAGCTTTCTCGAACATTTCATCCAGGCAGAATTCCGTGTTCTGCGCGGTACATACGCTGGAAACATATTTCGCGATATGCGGATATACCGCGCGGTTCGCGCCCAGGCCATCGAGGAAGCTGTCTATCCTTTCCTCCAGATCTTTTTTCCCGTCTCCGGGAGCTTCCCCCAATGCTTTGGAAAGAAAGCCTTTTACCCTGTCCTCAGGAATCGCGAAGTTGCTGGCCTGACGGTTGCGGACGCTCAGGGTATTGATACCCACTACCGCGTAGCCTGAAGGGGCGCCCCCCTGCGCCATAAGGAGCGGGCCGCCGGAGTTGCCGGGGTCAACCTGCGCGGTATGCTGGATGTATGGCCCCATTGTTTTTTCCTCGTTGTCAGGGTCGGGGAACCGTGCCGAGGCGTTGGAAACTATGCCCTGCCCGAACTGCCAGAGCTGCGTGTTCACCAGGCCGGGAAAACCCGCGGAGAAAACCGTCTCGCCTTCTTCCGCCGCCCTGGCGGCAAATGCCATGCCCTCCCTGAAAGGGTTTTCCCCTTTGGGAAAAGCCAGGATCGCCATGTCGTTTTCCTCGTCAACATACAGGAGCGAAAGATTGTCGTACTTCGTTTTTGTCCCGTTTGTTTTTTCAAAAGTTGCCGAAAGGGTATAGGACTGGGTAACTACATGATTGTTGGTAATGACATAGTTCGCGCCCTGGTCTACATAGATAAAGCCGGAGCCGCCCTTGCCTTTTATAATGGCATCTATCGCCTTGACGCCGTCGGTCTCGCCGTTTTTTTCCAGACGTTCCCGAATCTTGTTCATGTACTCCACAATATCCGGGTGGTAGTTCTGGTTTATCAGACACACGTAATCGCGGACAGCGGCGGCGCTTTGGGCGAAAGCCGCATGTCCCAGGGTCAAAAAAATCATTACATACACAATCCGTCGCATCTTTGCCTCCTGTACCTGTAAGTCTCTATGTGCCATAAATAAAAGCTCCGAAATTCAAAGGCGAAATAAAATAAAGACTTCCTAAGGTGTTTTAATCCCGGATATTTTATCCACCGGGAATTAATCTCTTTTAAATTTTATTGATCTGTATCTGATTAATCAAGTTTCAGTTTGTTTTTTTGGAAATACCGTCTTGAGAATACCTATCCGGTTTTCAATACTTCTTTTTTTTCTAACTATAAATGAGCAGCAGATAAAACAGTCTTCGGGATTTTTTTATACATATCTCCGCAAAGGGTAATAGGGGCACAAAAAACGGATTTTCCGCGCTCCCGCGCAGCATGCTTTGAAAAAAAAGTCACCGTTAAGTCAAAAAAGTCAAAAAAGAAAGAGAAAAAATATCTAAAGAGTAAAAAATTATGTGGCCTATCCCCTCACGTACACCCGCGCAAAATTTTAGTTCATAACACGCTCCGCTCCGGCAGCAGGTCAAACACCTCCGGAACCGGACGTTTGCGGGTATTCTGCCGGAAACAGAACCCGCCGATATAGCGCTGCATATACTTTACGGACATATAGTGATACCTCCCATACCCGCCGCGCCTGAAAACCGCCCGGAAACTCTCTCTGCCGTTTGTATGAATCCCGTCTCCCGCGCTGAACTCCCCAGGAGAGTGATTACCAGTGAAGTGAACAAAGCGGGTCATCTCCGGCCTGTCAGGAATCTTATACCCGGTGAAGTC
>JAISAF010000236.1 GCA_031266855.1 Spirochaetales bacterium | reverse complement strand
GCAGGATTTGCATAAGCAAATCCGAGGAATTGGAGCGGAAAGCCCGGTTTTTTGCGGATTGGGAATTTGCGGCGCAAATTCCCAATCCGCAAAAAATGCGCCTGAAGACAGTCGCTTTCCGATAGGAAATTTATTATATGACCGCTTACGCGGTCCCGGAATGCGCCCAAATTCTGATAAAAGAACGTGCGCGGGAGGAATTTTATGGATTTTGTGTTGCAGCAAAATAGCTGGGCGGGTTTTGAGCCGGTAAAAATAAGTCTGCCCGAAGACTGGGCGGTTGAATATCATGGGATAGAGGCCGACCAATGGCCGGTACTGAATGGGGAAGAGATTCGCGGCAGAATTAATTCCCCCCTCGGCAGCGAAACCCTGGGAAGGATGGCCCGGGGAAAAAGCCAGGTGGTAATTGTTTTTGACGATATTACGCGGGGTACGCCGGTACAGATAATCGCGGAAACCGTTCTGGAAGAACTGCGTCAGGCCGGCATCGCAGGAGATCAGATACGGTTTTTATGCGCGACCGGGCTGCATGGCGCCCATACTGTCGCCGATTTTGTCAATAAGCTGGGGAAAAAAATTGTCTCAGGATATGAGGTATTTAACCACAATCCGTATGAAAACTGCGTATCCATCGGCACGAGCGCCCGTGGCGTTGATGTTCAAATAAATAAGGAATTCATGATGTGTGATCTGCGCATCGGCATTGGGGCCATAACCCCGCATCACTTCAACGGCTACAGCGGCGGCGGGAAAATACTGTTCCCCGGCATCGCCAGTATCGATACTATTTACCAGAATCACAGCACAGCGGTTAATTTCCTTTCGGAAAAGAAACTCAATCTGGTTGTCGGAATGGGCAGACTGGAAAATGACGGAATGCGCAAGGAAGTGGAAGAAATGGCCGGAATGGTGGATAATTTTTTCAAAATTGACTGCCTGTACAATACCAGCCTCCAGCCGGTAAAAATCTTTGCCGGTAATTTCCTGCAAACCTTTTATACCGGCGTTCAGGACGCCATACAGGGATACGCCACCCAGCCGGTACGCGATAAGGATGTCGTCGTGGTGAATGCCAACGCCAAGGCCAATGAAGCTACCATTGCCACCAATATGGCGGTTATGGGCGTCCGGCCCGAAGGCGGGGATGTTGTGATAGTCAATTTCTCGAAAATGGGCCAGATGACACACTATCTTTTTGGCGCTTTCGGCACATCCATCGGCGGCCGGATGTGGGGCAAACTCAGCAAGACGCGGCCTCATATCCGAAAGATTATTTATTTTTCTCCATACCACAGCTATACGGATCTGCGCTGGATAGGTGAGCGGGAAAAGATCGTGTGCGTTTCTACCTGGGAAGAAGTACTGGATGAGCTGAAATCTCATGGCCCCGGAACCCGCTGCTCAGTCCTGGCCGATGGAACGCTGGAATACTACCGGGATGCGTAATCCATGAAGATGTATAATCCATGAAGCTGGACGCGGTATTTACGGCGGAGCAATGCAGGGAAGATCTTGTAAAAGGAAAAACGGCGGTAATCATTGATGTCCTGCGTTCCACAACAGTAATTACTACCGCCCTGAATAACGGCGCTCTCTGGATAGTCCCATTCGCCAAAGCCGGCGAAGCTCTCGCCTTTCGGGACGAACAGAAACAGAAGAACCCCGCGGAGATTTTACTTGCCGGAGAATACCGCTGCGTTAAACTTCCCGGCTTTGATTTGGATAACTCACCACGCCTGTATGACAGGAAAACCGTGGAAAACAAAATCATCGCGATGGTTACCACGAACGGTACCGTTTCGATTATGAATGCCCGCCCGGCGGATTCGCTGTATATACTCTGCATGCTGAATATGGAAGCGCTCGCCCGCCGCCTTGTACAGGAAAACAGGGACACTGTATTTGTTTGTTCCGGTGCGATTGGCCGTTTTTCCCTGGAAGACGGAATCTGCGCCGCCGTGTGCATAGACCGGATCCACGAAAAAACAGGATGCGGCCTGACTGACGCCGCTTCCCTGCTTTGGGAATTTTACCGGACGCGGCGGGAGAATATTCAGCAGGTTTTGTACAGCGTGGACCACAGCCAGCGGCTCCGCGACTGGGGCTTCGGCGCGGACCTCGCGCCCTGTTTTACCTTGGATACAACGCCGCTCGTACCCGTTTATGAGAGCGGGCTAATCAAAGCCTCTTTATGAGGAACGGAACTGAAAATAGGATAATCTATCTGTTTCCAGCCAAAGTAGAAAAAACGGACAATATCACGGCAGTGCGCGCTTAAATCGACACTTTCCGGCGCCGCGCACCAGTCCAGCACCTGCCCCCGCAAAGCAGCCGCGAATACATGAGCCAGTTCTTCTGACGGCATGCTGTCGGATATCTCGCCAGTCTGTTTCGCGCGCTCTATCAACTCAATAAGCACCTCAAAAAACCCCCGCTTTGTCTGCCAGCTCCTGTCCCCCCGGCTCTCATCCAAATAATACTTTAACATCTGGGAAATATAATTAGACCCCTTTTCATAACACTTAACAACATCTACCCGCACATACAAAAACATGCTCTCATACAAATTGCTATTCTCCGTCAAGGAACGGGTCGTCTGCGCGAAGCTCTCATCAAAAGCCCGGTATTTATCCCGCATAACC
>JAISAF010000461.1 GCA_031266855.1 Spirochaetales bacterium | reverse complement strand
TGTTTTTCATAATGGCGGTAAACGCCGATGCCCTGCTGCGGGGCGGGGTGACGGTATGTGCTGCCACTGCTGGAATCAGGCCGCGCGGGGCTGCTTTTACGGCATGAGTTAGCCGCTGGCGCGCGCGCAAGGGATTGCAGCGGAAAGCCCACAGGATTTGCATAAGCAAATCCGAGGACTTGGAGCGGAAAGCCCGGTTTTTGGCGCTACGCGCCAAAAATGCGCCATAATGACTGAAAAAAAATAACCGCGGGAAATTCCTGTGCCCCTGTCATGGGTGGATTGCAAGGGAACTATTTTGATGTTATATTAAACACTATGAACGTATGGTCCCATAAGGTTTTTGTTTTGGGATGTGCCCTTCTCTTTCCTGCTGCCTTTTCCGTCATGGCGCAGACGCGTTCTTCCAGCGAGGCGGAAATCTGGCAGGCAGCGGTCAGGCGCCGCGCGGAATCTTTTACTATGGCGCCGGGAGAGCTGCCTTACGAGCAGTATCAGCTTGAGAGCGATGGGAATGTCGCGCACAGGGAGACGGGGCGTATGAGTCTTGCCTATGGTGCGGATGGCCGTGCCGCTATTTCCATTATCTGGGCTAAAAGGGACGATGTGGATTTTACCGCCGAGCGCGGGCGCCGGCTTGAAAAACAGGCTTCCCGGCGTAATGAGTTTTTGTCGCTGACAACTCCTTTTGATCCTGACGTGCAGGACAGGCTCGAACGCGGGCCGGGAACGCGGGTTTTAGCCGAAGGGGCGGCTCTGTGGCAGTACGAGTTCCGGCTGCCGATGAACGAAGATCGCAGCATTGTGGGGACAGCCCGCGTGTGGGAAGACGGCAGACCCTGCGATGTCCGCTATACCCTTGATCCGCTACCCTGGTTTCTCGATATTATCGAAATGCATCTTGTTTTTGATACCGAGGCGGAGCTTCCTCTTTTCCATACTGTCGATTATAAATACGAGGCGTCGTTTTTATTCTGGGTCTGGAGGGGTGGCGGACAGGCATCCTTCGACGCGTGGACAAGGATTTCCTCCCCGCCGAGGCTGAATTGAGGCTGCCGCGTTTCTGTAGAAAGAAAAAACTGGGGCTTGCTTTGGGGGGCGGCGCTGTTCTGGGATTCGCGCACATCGGAGTTTTGAAAGCTCTTACCGAGGCGGGTTTTGAACCGTGGGCGATTGCGGGAACCAGCGCGGGAAGCATTTTTGGCGGCCTTTTCTGCGCGGGACTGTCATGGCGGGAAATCCAGGATGCTACGAAAAAAATCTCATGGTTCAACCTTGTTACCCCGGCTGTTCCTGTTATGGGTCTTTTGAAAGCGGAAGGGCTGGAAAAGATTATAGACAAACTCGTATTCAGTAAAAATATCGAGGACCTGGCTACGCCTTTCCGCGCCGTCGCGACCGATTTGGCAACAGGAAAGGAAGTAGTACTGGACAAAGGCCCTCTTGCCAGGGCGATACGGATAAGCTGCGGCATCCCTGGTATTTTTGTTCCTTTTGAGGACGGCGACAGGCTCCTGGCGGACGGGGGACTGGTCAACAATGTACCTGTCGATGTGGTACGAGGCATGGGCGCGGACTATATCATCGCGGTTAATGTCATAAGCGCCGCGGATGGCAAAAAACCACGCAACATCGTTGAAGTCATTTACCGCAGTATTCTGATCCTCCAGGCCGGTATAAATCCGGGTAAACGGCAGGCGGATATTCTTGTGCGGCCAAATCTCGCGCGGTTTTCAGCCCAGGACATATCGAAAAAGGAAGAAATTATCGCGGCGGGCGAAGAAGCCATGCGGGAACTTCTTCCCCACATTAAAGCGCTTCCGTTCTCCCCCTGAATTTCGGGCGCCTTTTTTGCCCGTGGAATCCACGGGCAAAAAACCGGGCTTTCCGCTCCAAGTCCTCGGATTTGCCAATACAAATCCTGTGGGCTTTCCGCTACAATCCCTGGCGCGCGCGCAGGCGGCCGGGCATATAACCATGCGGCACGCGATTTTGCGATGCAAAATCGCGTGCGTTGCCACCGTGCGCAGCGCGCCGCGCGGCGCCCGCACGGAAACCCCGACCCCCGCCCCCACAATTACAGCAAACCGTCTCAAATGTACAAAACCAGGGAGTATTGCAAAGAAGAAGATGTGCTATAAATAACTTCGATAATAAATGAAATTAATAGCGTCTATATCTCGTTATACGCAATACGCCATAAAATTGATTCAAAATATTGTAAAATATATATTGACAAAACTAAACAAAAATAGGAAAGTAAAAAACAGAGATATCAGGTTGTATGAAAAAAGAGGAAATAAAAATAGGGAATATTCCGGCGCTTTTATATGGAGCAAATTCTAAAAAAATATATATATTCGTTCACGGAAGACACTCTAACAAGAAAGAAGCAGAAAATTTTTCAATGATTGCAACTGAAAATGGTTATCAAGTAATAAGTTTTGATTTGCCGGAACATGGGGAACGTAAAAATGAAAATTATGACTGTACAGTTCAGAATGGTCTACATGATTTAAAAGAAATTTATTCATTCGTTCATAATAAATACAAAAATTTTTCATTGTATGCGTGTAGCCTGGGTGCTTATTTCAGTTTATTAGCATATCAGAACGTTAATTTTGAAAAATGCCTTTTCCTTTCTCCTGTTTTGGACATGGAACGGTTAATTCAAAACATGATGAAATGGTCAAATGTTT
>JAISAF010000072.1 GCA_031266855.1 Spirochaetales bacterium | reverse complement strand
GTCCTCCCCGCCTTTCCCAGCTCTACGGTAATAATACGCGTTTTGCCTCCCAGACGCAAGCCGTGTTCCACGTCATAGTACTCAAACCTGTGGACAAGCGCATCATCGTCAAACAGGTTTCTGTTGACTATGGAAATCTGATAGGTGAGCTTCAGGTCCCTGTAGCTTTTGCCGTTCCCGTGTATCTGCTGTGTCACGAACAGGCGGTTAAGATAGAACTCTATGCGCAGTACTTCGAAGGCGTGGGGGTAGAGGGTCATTTCTATGTTGGCCAGTTCCCCGCCGTCAAAGGCGCAGGTGAGGTCAAAGCGGATCTGGCGGTCGCCCGGGGAACCGGCTGGGGGTTCGTTGGCGGTGATGGTGAGGCTGGAGATTTCCCTGCGGATGAGGGAGGAGAGAAGGCCCTTCAGCGCCCCGCGTGAGTGCGGGGTGTCTTTGGTGAAAACGGCTTTGAAGGCCTGGTCGAAACGGATGTCGATGATGTCCGCGTCTTTGTCGAAGGTCATAAAGGCTCCTTAAAAAGCAAAGTTTCCGCGGCGGGGCTGCGGGAAGAAGCGGATGCTTCTGCCTATTATAACTCTGCGAAAAAAGTCGGCGTGATTGAATAATTCTGGAAATTTCTGAAAGATTTTTGAAAAAAATGGGTTCGGAGGGATTTTTCCATTCTCCGGGCACGGCAGGTCTTGAAGAAGTTTTTTTGTCATTTGCTCCCCCCGCCCGGCGCAGGCTCTGCCTATGCCGGGTTAGAAGCAAACGTCCACGCTTGCAGGCATAAAAGTTACCCGCGAAAAAGGAGCCAGGTACATTTTTTTATGGCATATTCTAAAATATGGCGCTATCCCGTGAAACGGAAAAAGGTGCCAGGTACGTTTTGGGATAGCGTATTCTAAAATATGGCGCTATTTTGTGAAACGTAAAAAGGCGCCTGGCATCGCGGGAGGCTCTTCCTTGTGCGCTTTGATTTAATGAGATATATTTATATAAAATGAAATCAAGGAAGGGGGACTGTGGTATGAAAAAGATGGTCATAAATTTCTGTGGTGGATTTTTTATGCTTCTGATTGCCGCTGGTTTTTCCGGATGTACGTCGGCGGCGCAAAGCAGGGCGGACGAGTTGTTCCCGCGCCAGGAGCAGGCACGGATTATGTATGGGAGCGGGGTCGTTGAGCTTATGACGCTTGACGGGGAAGACGCTTCGTCAATTGCGGATGTGCTGTCCGGCACGCCTCCGGGACTGACGCCGGGGAAACATTCGCTTGAGTTTTATTTTGGTACATGGGGCACGGTCGCTACTCCGGGAGCGACGACTACTTCAACAGTGCGGTCGGGAAATGTCAGTGTTACCACGAGCCGGACGCAGACCAATACCTCCATCAGCTATGAGAGAATCTCCGAGCTTTTAACGCTGGAGAGCGAGTTTAAGCCGGGACGCGCCTATGCCCTTATCAATGGCAATGACGGGAACCTGCACATCTATGAAGCCGGTTACAGCGACTGGTATTGGGAGTGGCGGGTGAGCACAAAAAAACCTTCGGAAACACTGGTAACAATCGAGGATGAACACTATCGCAGGGCGGATGGAATCTGGCCGTTTATGCTATTGATTGACGGGGATCCTTCCCTGTTTTTCAGCAGTGGACAGGAATATGAAATTGTTTTAACGCCGGGGCCTCATACCTTCGCGGTTATCGACAAAGTAGACCCTTTGAACGAAGCCATAAGCGCCTCCTATGAAATAGACATTCCCGCCGGCGAAGCGGGACTTGAAGTTCAGGGGGAGGGGAAGCGGTTCACCATAGTGGAGATGAGCGCCGAAGCGCTGGCGGAGGCCCAAAGAGCGGAAGCCGAAGCGGAGGCAAAAAACGCGGAGGGCACGGAAGCGGCTATGCGGCTGGCTTTTCCCATAGCGGACGCCAGCAGAAGGCCGGGGCCGGGCGAGTCCATTCTTGAAATGAAAGTTGATGTGGTGTTGGGTCTGGGGATTACGTTTTCCTTTACCCTTGATGGCAAACCCATCGCGAATCTTCAAAACGACGAAACAATCAGGGTGATAATTCCCAACGGCCGCCACACGATTGCCGTACAGAATGATCGGACGGCGGAGACGTTTATTGCAAACTCGAATCTGATAAGTGCGACCTGGGAACAAGGCCTGCTGCTGGTGTCTCTTAATATAGAGGCAAAGCCTTTGAGCGGCAGCTCAAAATAAGCTCAGGAAATTGCCGTGAGGCAATTTCCTGGGCAGATAATTGCCTACAGCAATTATCTGCCGTATAACCACCCGGCGCGCAGCGCGGCCCCGGCCGCCCGCTGGCGGCGAAGCGTAAACAGGCGCCATGAGGCGCCTGTTTTTCCTGCCCAATTGCCACAGGCGGCAAATGGGCGTTTTAATCCCCATGTTTTTAAAATCTTGCGGAAACGCCTACTCTGGCGCTTATATTATTTCCCAAAAATTCATTTCCGATAATCCAGCCATTTGTTTTTGCCATCACTTCAATATAGGGGAGCCAATGCTGGCTTATTTGGAAATCCACCCGGCTTCCTATCAGTGCGAAAAATTCCACCTGGGATGTGAAAAAGTCCTGATTTTTGGGTTGCATACCCAGCATTATTCGCGGCGAAATATACATGCGAAGATTTCCGGCTTTTACCGGATAATCAATCATTTCAATTTCTATCGCCGGAAAAACATGCTTATAATTTTGATAATTATGATATGCCGCCACAAAATTATATTCTTCAATTTTTATATACGTTTCTAATGTTAAATCCGTTCCAAAAGACGTAAGAATATGCCGGAAGGCAAAATTCCATTTGATATCCGTATCTCCAAACGGAAGACTTCTGAGACCAAACATCATCGGGGAAATATAATTGAAAATCTGCCACCAGCGTTGGTTCTTCAAATAACGCAGTTGGGCATCTGTTAAATCCTTTGTAGTCCGATACCTGTTTATGCCTACTCCCGAAGGGTGAGGGCCGCGAGCCTCGTATGGCTCATTCGGACGAAACAAATCATAAGCCCATGCGGTCATATCAAATCCGGTAAAATCGCGGGAAGCCATATCGGTTTCGGTTCTATTCGACGAGGCGGTGCTCTTATCCACATCTCCCGGCGATGCGGAAGCTACTATATACATGTGGGCATTTGTAATCGTCAGCCAGTACAATGCTTCGTTAAAATATTCCTGATTATAAAAAAAGTTATTCCGCTGCATACGGCTTGCCAGGAAGTATTGGCTTTCTATGCCCGCTACGTGCATACGGATAAAATCGGCCGGGCTTTCACGCTTAAAACGGATTAAATCCTCATCACGTACCTTGCTGACGGAAACAAGCTCGGCTCCAATCGGGAATAGATTCATGCCGTTGAAGCTGTCTACCTGATACCGGGACATTACGGCCCGGTGAAATTCCTCATGCATCCAGCCGTCGCCGCCGGGCATAGTCGTCAAAAAATAATCGCCACCAAATATTAGGCCGCAATATATAATATTTTTTAATATTATATCTCTCATGTCTACGAGATCATACAGAGATTTCATTCCGTAATGGAAAGCCGAATACACGTCTGTTACTAGTGCCGCTGATTGCGCCATGCTTGGGTTGACATAAGAACCAGGAAAACCATACCCAACGGTGTTCATTGCGTCTATCTGGTAAGGAAAATCAAAAAGAGGCAAATCAAGTTTTAATTCTGTATCTTCCGCGAAAATACAAACCGCGCTAAGAATCATACAAAATACTATTATAATTTTTGTCTTCATAATTATTTACACTCCTTACATCATGAGACTTGTTCGATAACCTTCCGGTTCTCTCACAGGTCTGGCGGATTTGCCGCAAAATGGCGGCAAATCCGGCTGTTTTATATTGAAACTATTCCCGAAGCTATTCAGAAACTGAAGTTTCTGAATAGCTCTATTCCTGTCAGTACCCTCGCCCTTATGCGTGATATATGGATGCAGCATATACCGGAAACAGTGCCGCATAACGCGGGGCAGTGACCCTGGCAAACCGTATCCCGATCCGTCCAACGGGCGGCGAAGCGTAAACCGGCCTGTTGTTGGATGCCGTTTGCCGTACTCCATTATTATGTATATAATGTCATTAAATTGATTTATTACATTGATTTTACATAGGCATTATACTCCATTGATATTTTAAATCAGGTTCACCATTTATGGTAAATATCTATATTATTTCAATTATATCTTTTATAACAATTATCAAATAAATTCATTTTTGTTTTTGTCTATAAATTCCCGCTACATTATTTTCCAATTTAATTTATCCAATATTATTTGTTCATTGTTTTTTGATGGTATTTTTATCAACATAATAACCTCCATCACAAAAATCTTACAAGCATGTATAAATATAAGTCCTTAATTTTTAACCGGCAAGTCATTTTTCTGTATCATTTTTTATGTAATAAAACCGCTTCGGAAACCTTAGTTTCTAAAGCGGCTTCGGAAACGGTTCCTATATAAAAACTATGGAATTCTTTGCGGCAAATTCCGCAGACCTGCCGGAAACTTATCGAACAATTCTAATATATTCAAATCAAGTTGAGGTCGGATGGCGTATAACGTTCCGGCTGTTTTTTCGGCGTTTTGATGGGATAAAAGGAACCGCTGAGGGGAAAACTGATGAAGCGGGGAAGCCGCGGCTCAAAGCGGCTGTCTTCGGCCGTATTCCACAGGAAGCGCGTGGGCGCCTTCCGAAGACTTGGGCGGGCCGTTCTGCTGAAAGAACACGTACAAAATAGCGCCGTGATTTTTCAGGTCCGCTTGTACGGCCTTACTTAGCCGCTGGGCGGCGCCAGGGATTGCAGCGGAAAGCCCGCAGGAAGCGCATTGGCGCTTTCCGAGGACTTGGAGCGGAAAGCCCGGTTCCGGGGCCGCCGGGCGGCGGCCCCGGAAGGCGCTATGTATTGAGTTTAAAAAAGTTGTGAAAATTCATAACCTTAACAGGGGGGCGGGGGTAGCTTGACAAATTTATCTATCTTCACTTAGATTTCCATTTGAGCTATACGAGATTAAATTCTCTGACTAAGGGGGAAGAAACGCATGTCAAAACAGGAAGAAATTATGGAAGAGTACTTTATCACGTACATGTACGATGAGGATGATGCTTACGAGTTTGACGATGATGAAGATGACTTCTACGAGGATGAGGACGATTACGATATAGACGACGATGATGATGAGGAAGATGAGGACGAGGACGAAGAGGATGGGGATGATTTTGTAGAGGATGACGATGAGGAAGAGGAGGAGGAGGACGATTTCGAGGATACGGATGATGATTTCGAGGAGAGTTATGATGAGGAGGAGGATGAAGACGGCGAGATGGATTACGACGACGGCTTTGACGATGAGTGAAAGATAAGCTCTCCTTCAAACCAGAGCCGTTCCAGGTCATAAAAACCGCGCAGGTTCCGGTTCATAAGGTGGATGACAACGGGGCCGCAGTCCAGAATCAGCCAGCCTTCGTCGGCGATGTTTTTTTTCCGGTACTGGAGGGGTATATTTTCTTCGGCCAGGAAGTCGAGGAGGTTTCTGTAGAGGCCCTGCATGTGAGCCTGGCTTGTTACGGTGCTTATGACGAAGCAGTCGGTAAACGCGGACTGCTTTCCGATGTAAAGGGCGACGGTGTCCTGCCCTTTGTGTTCCTCTATGGCGTGGGCGATGCGCAGGGCAAGCTGCCTGCTATTTACAGTAGCGTCCATCAAAATCCTTTCCTAAAATTACGGTAACATCGGCGGCTGTTGTGTCGGCGGAGCCGGAGACTTCCGTTACAATATTGGTACAGCGGATAACATCCGCGGTCCGCGAGGCGGTTTCGGGGTTTCCCCGGCGGTCGATGATAAGGGTTTTTTCCACATCGTCCTGTTCCGCGTTGCTGAAGGATACCACCTCAAAGCCAAAACTTTGAAAAACTTCGCGGGTACGGCGCGCCAGGCCCGATGTCCGGGTTCCGTTTCTGATTTCAATGCTGATGGCAATTTCCCCGATGCTTCGTATTTCAACGCTGGAAAGATTCGAGTTTATTTGGCGTACCGAATCACGGAACAACTGTCCTTCCTGATGGGGAAACAGGAGCGGCTGGCTGTCTACGGTGCGGATATTGCCCAGGACTCTTTGAAAAATGATTCTGTCGATGTCAAGTTTCGCGACTTCCCGGCATAAAGCCCGGAAAGCGGGGTCGTTGAGATTTGTTTGCATGGCTGATTTCAGGAACGGGGCGACTGTTTCATGGGAAAGAAAAGCGGTGGATTCCCCTACCTTCTTGAGCATGGCCTGGACAAATTTCTGAATTCTGCCGATTCTGTCGAGTTCGGTTTCTTCGGGGTCAATCAGAGACAGATACAGCCGCGCTTTTCCTCCGTCGAGTATGACGTTTCCGGCTGGAAGGAGGATTTTGTTTCCCTGGCTGTCTTTTTCCATGGAGTTTGCCACGAAGATTTCAACTCCGCCCAGAATATCGACAAAACGTTCGATTTGGTCAAGGGAGAAGACACAGTAGAAGGGAACATCCATGCCCATAAAACCGTCAACAAGGGATATGAAATCCCGCGGATCTTCCGGATCAAAAACGGCGTCGATTCTGTCGTAGCGGTTGAGCGAACCAATGAGCGTCCCTAAATTGCCGGGAATGTCGATGACCGCGCCCTTGCTGGTACGGGGGTTGTACAGAAAAATTTCCGAAAAGCGCAGGCTGCCGCCGTCCTGTAATATGAATTGTACGGCAATGGTGCGTTCTTCGGTAATCAGGCTGGTAACGCTGTCGGTTCGTATCTGGAAATAGAGAAAAACGCCGGTTCCTGCTGAAAAAAACGCTATGATGAGCAGAAACAGCGCCCCTCTGTTAAAAAATCCCGCTTTCGTTTTCACCTTATCTCCCTGCTTCCGGTTCTTCTTTTTTCAGTTCGCGATTTTTCAGTTCGTGGTACATAGCCAGCGACAGCGGCGAAGGCTCATGGCCCCGCGCTTTTTCATTATCAATAATATAAACTATCATGCGCTCCAGGGGCAAGCGCAAACATGCGGTGCGGAAAGCGCTGTCTATAAACGTGCGGCCTGGCTCGCAGTAGTCGGCGACAAAGAGAATTTTTGCCAGAAGTCCCATTCCCGGCCCGCCGAGGGTGTGCCGGCGGACGGCTTCAAGGATTCCAGCATCCTCCACGCCAAAGCGTTTTTTCAGAATCAGGGCGGAAACCGGCGCGTGCAGGAGAACGGGGTTTCCTGTTTCATAGGCGTCTGTTTCGAGGCCCGCTTGTTTTACTTCTTCAAGAAGCTGTTCTTCGGGCATTTCCCGCGCCGCGTCGTGCCCCAGGCCCGCGATGTACCCGGCGTGCGCGTCATAGCCAAAGCGCAGGCACAGAGCCTGGCATAATTCCGCCACGGCCCGCGAATGCTTATAACGCCGGGCGGAAAGCGTCTGCCGCAGAAAAGCGTCCAGCTTTTCGCGGACGCTATTCCAGGTAGAGTCCGCGGGAATGGATAAAGCCATAGACGGCCTCCGGGATAAGATAACGGTACACCTTTCCTGCCGAAATTCTGTGGCGGATTTCCGACGAGGAGAGGGGCAGGATGGAGTTTTCCACATACAGATGATCCCCCTCAAAAGGAAGTTTCTCCTTCGTCATCCGGTGGGCGATGATAACCTTAACCGCTTTCTTTAAATCTTCTGCCTTTTTCCAGTGTCTGAACCCGGCAACCAGGTCATCGCCGATAACAAGGCCGGGTTTTTCGCTTAGATCGTATTTTCCGCCCAGGTATTCTATTGTCTGAATGGTGTAGGATGTGCCCTGGCGCAGGATTTCGCAGTCTTCCACAATGAACTCCGGCCTGCCGGCACAGGCGAGGCGGGTCATTTCCAGGCGCAGGGCGGGTTTATCCTGTTCGCCGATATTCTTGTGTGCGGGTTTGAACGATGGAACGAAAATAACGCGCTCGTAGCCCAGGGCAAGGACTTCCTCCGCCAGAAACAGGTGGCCAATGTGGATAGGATCAAAGGTTCCGCCGAGTACCGCGATCTTCACCCTCTACGGCCCTCCGCTTTCCGCGTCCGGATTCACACCCGTGTTCATATCCGTATCCGCCGTCGCCGTATCCACCTCCGCCGCCCCGGAGGCAAGCGCCGTAAATTCCCTTCGTAAATCATCCAGCCCCGCGTGGGTAAGGGCGGAAATGCCGATAGCCCGCTCGTCAGGATACTTTTCGCGGAAGCGGGGCCAGACTTCCCGCGCGTCCGCGATATCCAGCTTGGTCGCGACAAGAATCCGTTTCTTTTCCGCCAGCTCCGGTGAGTAGCCGCGAAGTTCCTCCAATAGAATATCAAAAGCCGTTTCCCAGCCCTCCACGGAAATATCCACAAGAAAAGCCAGCGCCGCGGTACGCGAAATATGTTTAAGAAACTTCAGACCCAGGCCCGCCCCCCGCGAAGCGCCTTCGATGATACCGGGAATATCGGCAAGAATAAGCTCCCGCTCATAAACGGACATGACGCCGAGATTCGGAATTTTTGTTGTAAAAGGATAATCAGCCACTTCCGGGCGGGCGTTAGAAAGAACAGACAGAAGGCTCGACTTGCCCGCGTTGGGAAAGCCCACAAAACCAATATCGGCAATGATATTCAGTTCCACCTTGAGGCAGCGTTCCTTCCCCGGCATGCCCGGCTGGGCAAAACGCGGCGCCTGAATGCGGGAGGACTTGAAATGCGTATTGCCCTTGCCGCCCATGCCGCCCTCAAGGAAAACCCACCGCTCGCCCTCGCGCAGGAATTCCCGGATACACACATCTGTCCCCGCGTCTTTAATAACAACCCCCGGCGGCAGCAGGATTTCGATATTCTCCCCATCGCGGCCATGTTTCTGCCTGCCCTCCCCCGGACTGCCGTTTCCCGCGCGCAAACGGGGCCTGCCACGCAAATGGCGCAGGGTTTTCAGATTCCGCTGTACAACAAAAACAACATCGCCACCCCGGCCGCCGTCGCCGCCGTCAGGGCCGCCCCTGGGGATATACTTCTCCCTCCGAAAAGAAACGCATCCGGCTCCACCGGAACCGGATGCGACATCAAGAGTAACTTCGTCAACAAACGTATACACAGGATCCTCTATACATACAATCTATGCGACATACAAACTATGCGGCCTATGCGGCGCACGAACCGAGCTCCGCCTGTTTTCTGGACTTTCCCCACCCGCTTTTTCGCGAAACATCCCATGCGCACGCATTAATTCCAAAAACAGGCTCATACCATGAATCCTATGACATGAACGATAACGATATAAACGATACTGCTGCTGATAGCTGCTGGTAGATAGATGATAGCAAAAAACAAATTCAAGTCTGGGGAACGTCAGCCGCCGCCTGAACGGATGGCTGTACAGCCGCTTCCGCCGCTTCTACCGGCCCCCCGGACGGCTGTAACGATTCTATCATGATAACTTTTTTCCCGCGCAGGGTCTTGAAAATGACCTTCCCCGCGATTTTCGCGAAAAGAGTATCGTCCTTTCCCTTACCCACATTCAGGCCAGGATGAAAAAGCGTCCCGCGCTGCCGCACGAGGATTTCCCCCGCCTTGACGACCTCGCTGCCATAGCGTTTTACCCCAAGCCGCTGCCCGGCTGAATCGCGGCCGTTTTTGGAACTCCCGCCGCCTTTTTTATGCGCCATATCGCATCTCCCTTATTTTATATGTGAGACCTGAACAAACAGGTCTTCCGGCGCTTCCTCCGAAATCCGCGCAAGCCCGATAACCAGAAAATCCGTTATCCCCCGGAAGCGCTCCCCTAGGGAAAGAGGAATTTCCCCGACTGTTATATCCATATTCCCCTCCGCGGGAAGGGAAATCCGCACATCCGCCGCGCCTTCCGCCCCAAAAAGCTCCCCAGCTGTCCGCAAAAGACAGCTAACCGCCGCACAGGCCGGACTATACCCGTCCCGCGCAAAGGAATGCCCACGCGCCTGTAAACGCCGCAAACAGCCCCCCCCGTCCGTTTCGACGGAAACCCGGATCACGAAAGCTCGGAAACTCCCGCGATATCCTCGACCTTAAGAAGCGTATACCACTGCCGGTGACCCCAGCTCCTGCGGTAATTCTTCCGCTTTTTGTACTTAAAACCAAGAATCTTTTTATCCCGCCCGTGATCCTCAACCACAGCCCGTACCTTAACACCCTCAATATACGGCGAACCAAACCTCACACCCGAATCCGTACTCAGCAGAACGACCTTCTCCAGCTCAAGGGAAGAACCCTTGTCATTCTCAAAAAGATCAACCTTCAAAACACCGCCCTTCTCCGCCTTATATTGCTTCCCCTTGATTTCAATCAACGCATACATATCAATACCCCGTTCAAATAATAAATGGAAAAATATATATACCACAAAAAACCAGAAAAGGTCAAGAGCCATTTAGGGCGCCTCCCCGGCGCTCCGCGCCGGGGCCGGGCTTTCCGGGACTCCGCTACCGCTCCGGCCCCGGCGCCTGAGCGCCGTGGCTGCTTCGCATCCCTCCAATCCCTGGCGCCGCCCCAGCGGCAGCACCCGCGCGGAACCCGCGCGGGCCATGTACCCCGCGATTTTGCCTTCGGCAAAATCGTGGGGTCTGCCACCAAGCGCGGAGCGAAGCGGAGTGCACGTCTTTATCACCACCGGCTGCCGCCACCACGCTACCATCTCACGGTCACGCTTGCAGCTTGAGAACCAGGCCGCGGGAAAAAGACCTGTATGATATTTTCTGCGCCATACTGTATCTGATAAAAAGCGGCTGCCAGTGGCGGATGCTGCCCGCGGATTTTCCGAAATGGGGGATTGTCCGTTATTATTATGATGTATGGGCACGGAAACGCGCACAGGGCAGCACCTTATTCGAGGAAGTCTTAAAAAAAATTGGTTATACTGGTGAGAAATGGTGATATGCGCCCGGATAAAACAGCCTGCGGTATTATTGACGCGCAAAGTGTGCAAAATGCCGATACGGCGGAGGAAAAAGGGTATGACGCGGGCAAAAAGGTCTCAGGAATCAAGCGTCATATCGTTGCGGGCACGATGGGTCTGCCCCATGCGCTGGGAATTACCACCGCAAACGTTACTGACCGGCAGGGGGCGGTGGAGATGATGAGGCAAAATCTGATGAATCTATCGGAAGTAAGGAAGTTTATTGTTGACGGGAGTTATTCGGGGGAACCTTTCGCACAGGCGGTAAGGGATATATGCGGGGCAGAGGTGGAAGTGGTAAAACGGAATGAACAGCATAGATTTGCGGTGCTGCCCAAACGGTGGGTGGTGGAGAGGAGTTTTGGATGGCTGGATAAGGCGCGCCGGCTCTGGAAGAACTGTGAACGCAAACTTCACAATTCCCTCCAGATGGTCATCCTGGCGTTCATCGC
>JAISAF010000506.1 GCA_031266855.1 Spirochaetales bacterium | reverse complement strand
ATACGGCAGGAAAAGGCCCTGTGCGCTCATTCGGGGGCTTCCTGTTTGGGCATATTGAATATTTCTGTAGAAATGGGTATTCTCTATATTATGAAATTTCCCATTCGCTGCGTAGGTATCGACATCGGATCCACGACGGTGAAGATTGTCGTTTTATCTCCTGATAAAAAAAATATTGACTTTTCCTTGTACCGCCGCCATAACGCGGAGCAGGCTCAGGCTGTGCATGAACTTTTATGCAGGGTTCATGAGCTGTTTCCTGATTCCCGGCTGGAACTTGCTGTATGCGGTTCGGGCGGTTTATCTATCGCGCAGACGCTGGGGGCGCACTATGTTCAGGAAGTTGTGGCGAACGCTGTGGCGATAAAGGAATTCTATCCGCGGACTTCGGTGGCGATTGAGCTGGGGGGGCAGGACGCGAAGGTGGTTTTTTTTCGGAAAGACCCGGTTACGAAAAAACCTGTCGCGTCGGATATGCGGATGAATGGAAGCTGCGCGGGTGGAACCGGGGCTTTTATCGATCAGGTGGCGGAGCTTTTGCATGTTCCTATCGAGGAG
The DNA here is from genome assembly GCA_031266855.1 of Spirochaetales bacterium. GTDB lineage: Bacteria > Spirochaetota > Spirochaetia > DTKZ01 > DTKZ01 > JAISAF01. The sequence goes on along the minus strand of JAISAF010000506.1, from coordinate 14,695 downwards.
TTTAACGCTCTTGCCGCGGGGGGAACGCGGGTATATGAGATTTCGGGGCGCTGCGGGGTATTCGCGAAGACCGATATTCAGCCGCTTTTGAATCAGGGCGCGTCCAAGCGGGATTTGGCGCTGTCGGCTTTTCATGCTATCGCGAAGCAGACGATAGGCGGGCTGGCTCAGGGTATGGAGATTACTTTTCCTGTTATTTTCGAGGGCGGCCCTCTTACTTTCAATCCTGTACTTGTCAGGGTTTTTCAGGAAAGGCTGGGGCTGCGCGAGAGTGATATTATTATTCCTGAAAGTCCTGAACTTATTATCGCTTTGGGCGCAGCGCATTCTGTGTCCGCGATTTTTCAGGACAAACCCTGTTCGTACAATAAGCAGGCATCCCTTACCGCGTTGAAGAATATCAACCAGGTTCAGCGTGGCGCGCTTGAGGAAACGCCGTTTTTTACCAGCGCGCAGGAGCGCGCGGCTTTCAGGAAGAAGTACGAGCTGCCTCCGATCCTGCCGGAAACCTACGAAGAGGGTACGCTGCTGCCGGTGTATATCGGTATTGACGCGGGTTCCACAACGAGTAAGTTTATTCTGATGAACGAGGCCGGGGAGCTTATTAACTCCTACTACATGCCGAACAGGGGCGAGCCTCTGGCGGTTATCAAGGCCGGGCTTATCGCGATGCGGGATGCCTACGCGGGCCAGGGTGTACGCCTTCGTATCCTGGGTGTTGGCACAACCGGCTATGGGGAGATTCTTTTCGCGAAGGCTTTTGGCGCCGACTATCATACCGTGGAAACGGTTTCCCACGCGGCGGCGGCGCAAAAACTTGAACCGGATGTGTCGTTCATCCTCGATATTGGCGGTCAGGATATGAAGGCCATCAGCCTTCAGGGCGGTATCGTAACGGGTATTACCTTGAACGAGGCCTGTTCGGCGGGCTGTGGTTCCTTTTTGGAAACTTATGCGGCGTCCCTTGGCGTGCCTGTGGATCAGATTGCCAACATGGCGTTCCAGTCTCAATACCCCTCGCGGCTGGGTTCGCGCTGTACTGTTTTTATGAACAGTTCCATTATTACGGAACAGAAAAACGGAAAGACCCTTGACGATATTCTGGCGGGTCTGTGCCGCTCCATCATAGAAAACGTCTTCACCAAGGTTATCCGTATGGCGAACCTTGACGCGCTTGGGAAAAAGATTGTTGTACAGGGCGGGACGTTCCGTAACGACGCGGTGTTTCGCGCTTTTCAGCAGTATACGGGGAAAGAGGCGGTGCGTCCTCCCTATCCCGGCCTTATGGGCGCTATCGGTATCGCGCTTTTAACGAAGAACCATATCGAACGGAGAATCGCGGAGGAAGGTTCGTATACCTCGACTTTTATCGATCTTGCCAGCCTGGAAAACTTTGATTACGAGAAAAAATCCGGTTTGATATGCCCGTTCTGCCAGAACTCCTGCAACCGCAGTCTGGTAAGTTTTAAGAACGGGGAGATTTTCATTACGGGAAACCGCTGTGAACGCGGCGAAATCCTTGGTAACGCTTCCGACCCGGAAGTACGGAAACAGCTTGCGCAGGCGTCGAAAAAAATCGCTTCGGTTCCCGATATAGTTAAACGCCACGCGCATCTGCTTACTATGGATTACGCGCCCCGAATTCTCGCTGAAAACAGAAATATCCGTGTCGGCATTCCCCGTGTTCTTGAATTCTGGGAAAGCATGCCGTACTGGAAGACGCTTTTTACTTCTCTTGGGTTCGAGGTTGTCCTGTCGCGCTGTAGTTCCTACAGTATTTTTGAAAAGGGCCTGAAAGGTATTCCTTCGGACACCGTATGTTTCCCCGCAAAACTGGGGCACGGTCATGTGCAGGATCTTATTGAACAGGGCGTTGACAGAATTTTCTGGCCTATGATGATCCGTATTCCCAAGGGAAACAGAACCGCCCAGGGCTGCGAGATGTGTCCTGTTGTACAGGGCTATCCTATGGTAGTGGAGAAAAGCGATGAACCTCTTGCGCGCCAGGGCATTCCGATGGATCACCCGGCCTTCCACTGGTACACCCGCAAACTCAAGCATGATCAAACCGTCCGCTATGTCCACAGGGTTTTCGGCATTCCCAAACCCCTTATCCGTATAGCTATTACCGAGGCGGAGATCGCGTGCAGCCGTTTCTACAACGCGTTGCGGGCGGAATCGGAAGAAGTTATTGCGCGGTATTCCACGCCCGCGGCGTCCGAAGATCCGAAAAACTTCGCGGTCATTCTTTCGGGCCGGCCATACCACTCCGACGAACTGGTAAACCACGGCCTTTCCTCGCTGTTTACCTCCCAGGGGATTCCTGTTCTGGCCCTGCAATTCCTGCCGAATCTCCACCTTCACGACCTGAGCCATGTCCGCATGGAATCCTACAACCCCTACCATTCACGGATGATCGAGGCGGCCTTCCTTGCCGCGCACAATCCCAATATCGAACTGGTACAAATAGTAAGTTTCGGCTGCGGTCATGACGCCATCATCTCCGACGAAATGGCCCGCGTTTTGAAAGAAATTTCCGGCAAGGAACTTCTGGTACTGAAACTTGACGAGGGCGAGGCAAAAGGCCCCCTGTCCATCAGAATCAGATCCTTCATTGAAACCGTACGCGCGAAAAGGCAAAAACGCATCGCCTGCCAGAGCCCTTACCGGACGAAGGACCTTGACACTCCCTTTAAGGTCAAATTCGACAAGCAGGACAAAAAAACGCGGACTATCCTTATTCCAAACCTGTCCCCCGCGTTTTCCTATATATCGGCAAAACTTCTGGACGCGGCCGGTTATAAAACGCGGGTGTTAAAGGTCGCGGGCAAACGGGCCATTGAGCTTGGCAAAAAATACGTCCACAACGACATCTGCTTTCCCGCCCAGGTAAACATCGGCGAAATTCTGGAATATATCGAATCCGGCGAAACCGATATTTCCCTTATCGCCGCGGGGCTGGCGAAAAACTGCGTTTCCTGCCGCGCCGGTCATTACGCCGCCCTGTGCCGCAAGGCCCTTGACGAAGCGGGCTATCCGCAAATCCCCATCATTACCACCAGTGTTGTTGACAACAAAAATATGCATCCCGGCTTTTCCTTTTCGCTGCCGATTAAAATACGCCTGGCCTGGAGCATGAAAATTATCGATTATCTTGAAACCATGCTGCGCCGCGTCCGGCCCTACGAAGTAAACCCCGGCGAAACAGACAAAGCCTTCCGCTACCACTTAACGCGCATTACCGAACTTCTGCTTGGCAGCCACCGCAAAGCCCTGCGCGGTTTCGAGGACGCCGTGGAGGATTTTAACCGCATCCCCATCACCGGCCCGCGTAAACCCCGCGTCGGCATTGTCGGCGAAATACTTATGAACTACCACCCCGGTTCCAATGGTCACATCGAAGAATACCTGGAAAAACACGGCATGGAAATCTGCCTCCCCGGAATGTACGATTTCTTCCGCGAGGAAAACATCGCGGAACAGGTCATGGCCCGGCGCCGCGACGCGCGCCATCCCTTCTTCCTCGCACTCAAGGCCGCCGGTATGGAGGGCGTAATGGGCCATATCCACGAAACAGTCGCCAGGCGTTTTTCGCTCTTCCGCTTTGCCGAAGAGTCCTACTCAATTAAGGATATCGCCGCCAATATGGAGGGCGTCATTGATCATACCTTCCAGATTGGCGAGGGCTGGCTTATGCCCGGCGAAATCATCCAACTGGCGAAACACGGGGTCAACTCCTTCGTTATCCTGAACCCCTTCGGCTGTCTGCCCAATCACATCTCGGGCCGCGGCATGATAAAAACCCTGAAAAAATTCCTGCCCCATATCCAGATACTTGCCCTGGACTACGACCCGGACACCAGCTTCGCCAACGTGGAGAACCGCCTGCAAATGCTTATCATTACCGCGCGGGAACTGGAAAAACGCGTCAGCGTACTGGGCGCCCAGACGCCGCATCCGCACAGGTAAACCTTCCGTTTTTATCGGGCGCCTCCCCCGCCCTCCGGCGGGGGACCGGGCTTTCCGCTCCAATTCCTCGACTTTACCTGCGGTAAAGTCTGCGGGATTTCCGCTTCAATCCCTTGCGCCGCGCAGCGAGCGGATTTGCGAAATGCAAATCCGCGGTCAGCCCCTTGCGCGCGGCAAATTCCAGTATTTTTAGAAGGAAGTTGTTTAGCAGGTTGTTGAAATATTCATTTTAACAATAACAAAAATAGGACTTGACTCTTTTTTTAAAAACTGATAGGCTTCTTTAGTTATGGGAGCCGGGCAAATACAAGGGTTTTCTGAAATTTATATCTTTTATAGAGCATTTTGGCACGGTTTTTGCTCTCTCTCTCTCTCTCTCTCTCTCTCTCTCTCTCTCTCTCTCTCTCTCTCTCTCTCTCTCTCTCTAATATATAATAATACTCACCGCCATCTTCTCCCTTATATTCTAGATCCCGCTACAGGGCAAACTCCACCGCGGGACGGGGGAGGAAATGATGCGGGATCAGGGAGGCACGAAACGGCTGACCATAGGAGCAGACAAAGGTTATTACGCCGGGGATTTTGTTCATAAACTGCGGGAAATGGGGCTATTATAAGTATTCATTTGGGGGATAAAATGAAAAATAATAAAATCGGGCTGATTATGATTTTGAGCCTGTCGGCAGGTTTGACGGTTTCCTGTGTTTCAATGCAGGACAGGACAATGTCTGCGCAGGAAAGACAACAGGTAGACATAGTCGGATCAGTTACCGCTGAGTTTACATCAACTAATTTCCTTCACCTTCAGGGCGGGATAAAAGAAAGAGCCTATGCCGAATTAAAAAGAATTGCTCAGGAAAAATACCTATGGAACATTGATATACAAAATATTGTCATTAGCGGCTCTTTTTCCATGTGGAATCTTTTATGGGGATGCTTGTATTTTGCTTCACCTGTAATACTGGATGTTCAACACATTATCGCTACTGGAGATGTTGTAATGTATAGTGCCAATGCAGGCAGGAGTACGGCATTTCAACAAACAGTCGCAGGGGCATTGGAAAAGGCGGCGGAACAAATATTGAAAAATATTCCCGCCCAGGCAAAAATCGCTATTGTCTATATTACCACGCAGGATGTAAGCACAACAGAATATATTGTAGGGGAACTTGAATATATGTGGGTTAATCAAGGTTATTTTATAACCGATAGAAGTCAACTGGATAGATTAAGAAGTGAACGAAATTTTCAAATGAGCGGCGAAGTTGATGATGCTACAGCCGTTTCTATTGGTAAGTTTGCCGGAGCAAATATTATTGTAACTGGCAGTGTGGATGGGGAGGGGGATCTGCGCAGATTGCGTTTAAGGGTATTGGATACACAAACAACGCGGGTTGTTGGTGCGGTATCTGAAAAGTTGTAATCAACCACCCCGCGGCAAGCCGCGGGTATGGTTGTTTCCGATAGGTATATGGATTGTATCGCGGGTTTAATACCAGCGTCATCCAACAATGCGGCAGAATTGAGAACCGCCCCAAGGGGCGGGACTGGTCGCAATTTTGCTTCCGCAAAATTGCTGCTCGTCCATGCAGCCTGGGTATTAAACCCGCTTGCCGGAATAAAAAATAATAGCGCTGTTTAGACCCCTGCGGCTTGAGGAACAGTTCCAATATATAAAGGTGGAATTTGCCGCAATTTTGCAGAAGCAAAATCGCGGGGGACAAGGCCGTGCGTGGCGCGCAAGCGCCGCGCACGTGGAACAGGGCCGCGGAATTGCCGGGAGGCAATTCCGCGCTTACACGGCGGGCCGCGATTTTGTTCTGACAAAATCGCGTGGTTTGCCGCCAGGCGCACAGCGCGTAACGCGCTGTGCGCCTGTGTATCACCGCCAGGCCATGAAATTAATTGCCTGTGGCAATTAATTTCATGGCGTATAACGCTAATCCCCGCGCAATTTTGCGAAGCAAAATTGCGCGTAACAGATTTCCGGCTACGGCTCCGCGCCGCCACGTGTGGCGGCGCGGAGCGCGGCGTTTGCTGTCATTCTAAGAAAATTCAGGTCGCGCGGGAGCGCGAAAAGCCCGTGGGCCGCGCGAGGGATTGGAGCGGAAAGCCCACAGGAAAGCGCATCGGCGCTTTCCGAGGACTTGTAGCGGAAAGCCCGGTTTTTTTGCCCGCGGGCGGGCAAAAAAACGCGCCCAAATTTACCGCGTTTCCCGGTTACTGTCGCGCCGGGCGGAAACAATCGAGCAGAAAGTAACGCTTGCCATAATGATAAAGCCTCCGATGAGCGCGTTCAGGGATGGCTGTTCTCCAATAAGCAGGAAAACCCATACGGGATTCAGGACGGGTTCGAGGGTAGCGATGAGCATGGCATGGAGGACCGGAATGCGTTTTATTCCATACGCGAAGAAAAGCGAGGCAATGCCGACCTGGAAAACTCCAAGGAAAAGGACGGCGAGCGTGGCTTTCAGGGTAAAGGAAGGCGGATACATGCAGATAAAGGGGATTGAAATCAACGCGGCCAGCGCGTGGGCAATCATTATGGATTCCGCGGGGGAACCGTCTTTTTGTCCGCGCAGGAAAACCGACTGGAGGGCAAAGGTAAACGCGCTTCCGAGGGCAAGGAGATCTCCCAGGCGGTTGCCCGCGCCGACTTTATCGAGAAAGAAAATGCATGTACCTGTGGAAATAAGAACAAGGCTGGCCCAGTGTTCCCAGCGGGGTTTTTCCCGCAGGATAAGCCAGCCGAAAAGGGCTACAAGAACCGGGGCGCTGTATTGAATCAGAATAGCATTCGCCGCGGTGGTTAGTTTCGTCGAGGATATAAACAGCACCATTGTCATGGCGTTGGCAACTCCCGCGGCTATTTGGGAAAAGGAAAAGGTAAAGACCGGCCGCCGGATGCATATCAGCATAGTAAGCCCGGCTATGAAACTGCGAAAGCCCGCAATAACAAAAGGATTCCAGTCGATAATCTTGACACACAGGCCGGCGCTGCTCCACAGGGCAGCCGCACAGGCAACGGCAAGAACAGCCCGGCCTTCCTGACTCTTTGCCGGTACCGGATCTTTGTCCCGCCTCATGGGCGGCCTCCGGCGGACTCAAATCCATTTCTGGAAACAAACCCGGAAGCACGGGCGCGGCTGAAAGTTTTACGCATGGGAAAGCAGTATAGAACAATCCCGGTCACAAGGCAAGGGCGCGGGGACAGCGCATCATGGGAAGAAATGAACCGCGAAGCCGAAGAATGGCAAGGGCGAAAAAGCAAAGAAAGGAAGTAAAAATTCCTTCGGCTTTTTCGATTTCGCGGTAATTTTTTTTCGCGCGGTATATATAGAGCTGTTTAGAAACCCCACAGCTTAGGGAACGGTTTCAATATAAAAATAGCCGAACTTGCCGCCATTGTGCGGCAAATTCGCCAGACTTGTTCAATAACCGAAGGTTATTGAACAAGTCTAATCATTCCCCGAATCGCGGGCCGGGTTCAGGTCCGGGGGGCCTTATTCCGCGGAAGGCTCGTCCGTGCCGTCGATTCCGCCGCCGAGTTTTTCCAGTTCCCTGGCAATGTCCGTGTACAGATCCTTGGCCCGGTCAAGCAGCACCGCGGGTTTATTTTTGGAAGCCTTACCCATACCGAAAATTTTCGCCACCGTTGTCTTCGCGCGGGAAAGAGCGGCGGCGCGTTTCTGCCGGTCTTTACGCGAACCGTGGAGATACTCAAAAAGTCCATACAGGTACAGAACGCCGTCGTAGCCGTAATTTTTTTCAAGGTCAGGCCCAAGGTTTTTCATAAAACCGATGCCTTCCATACCTGTCTGCTCCTTCTCAACAGCCTGGGCATAGAAAAAACGGGCCTTGCGGTAAAAGTTCAGCGCAAGATAATCATAATTGTCAGCAGGAAGCCTGCGGTGTAAATCGCAAAAAATCCAGGCGGACCGCAGGGCGCAGACCGCCTGCTTTACCGTTGGCGACTGTTCCTTGGTAAAATGGTCGTAGCAGGTAAGAGCCAGAAAATACGAGGCCGCGCCTTCCTTGAGAGTGCGCGGCTCCTTGAAATCAAGGGGCCCAAAAAGCGGCTCGATGCTTTTTTCCCGCTTTTCGGCAGCCTCCTCCAGCCCGGAAACCGCCTCCAGGGGAGGCTGGAAAAAGTCTTCGGGAAAGGCCGCGTAATAACAGCGGGGACACACGGTGACGGTATAGATAAGCGGAAAAATTTCCCCGAATTTTTTTGAAGGCTCATAGAGGCGGCGCAAATCCCGCGTCAGGGAACCGGCGATCATCCTGCCGCGCCCGGTAAGAAGATCCTCCTTAAAAAACGGCGCCTGGCAGACAGGACACTCGGACTTGTTTTTTGAAAAGAATGTAAGTCTTTTATCTTCGCTCATTCTTAAACATATCCTTTAACGCAAAACAGATTTTTTAACCGGAAAGTCGAAAAAGTCGAAGAAAAAGAAAGTCAAAAAAATGACTTTGGAGCAAAAACTTATTCAACTTATTCACCTTATTCACCTTTTCCGGCTTCGCGGTAAATTCTTCTTTTTTGAGCTGCCGCCGCGCCAGGGATTGGAGCGGAAAGCCCACAGGATTTGCATCGGCAAATCCGAGGACTTGGAGCGGAAAGCCCGGTTTTTTTGCCCGGCCGCGGGCAAAAAAAGGCGCCCAAATTTTTCCGCATCAGAATAAACCTGACAGCCTGCCATGTTACCCTTCGATAATAACCATCGCTATGGCGTTATCCTTCTCATGGGCCAGCGAAAGGAAAACCCGCCCGCCACCCATGCCGCGCAGAATCTTCCGCGCCCCGCCGGAAAGCCGCAGAGCCGGCCGCCCGCCCGCTTCAAGGAAAACCTCAACTTCCTTCAAGCCGAAACCCGCAAAGCCCGTGCCCAGGGCCTTGCCGAAAGCCTCCTTCGCCGCGAAACGGCAGGCAAGGCTTTCAGCCTCCCGTTCCCTGCGGGAACGGGAATACGCAAGCTCGCGGGGATGAAACCACCTGCGGCACAAACCGGGAATAGTTTTCCAGCGCTCCAGCCTTTCTATCCGAACAATATCGATGCCCGTTCCCAGAATCACTGGAACCCGGCCTTTCCGTCCCGGCGAATAAAAAAAGCCACTGTGTCAGGCCCGAACTGCGCCACCGTCATGCCCAGGGGAACCACCGGCCGCACCGGCAGATTATATATACCCGGATCGGAGGCCGCCGGACAGTTTACAATAAGCTGCACCTTCTCTTTTGTAAAAGTCTCAAAAAGGGTCTGCCCGCCCTGGAGAGTAATCCATCCCTCCGGCAGCCCGTCACTGAGCTCCACATCAGGCGCAAGCCCATGAAGCGTCAGGGGAATGTTACGGAAAGTCTTCAATTCCATCGCTTCCAGAATCTGCCCCCGGAAATCCACCGTATCGCCCCCGGGAATCGTCAAAAGGGGATTTTCATTCATAAGCCTGACGCGGACAGTGAACGTCTCCCGCTTGCCCGACAGGTCAATACCCTCCGTGGAAATGGACTCAAGCGCCTGGATAATTCCACGGGGCCCTTCCAGATCAACAGCCGGAGGATTCAGCGTATACTGCTCCAGCCGGTAGCCCGTAGCCGGCAGCCCCTGAAAAACCGGAACAACATCCACCTGCTTCCTGATTTTTCTTTCAAGCGGCAGAGTAATTTCCAAAGGATCAACCTGTATCTCGATGGCATCAAGATTATCCAGAACACCCCGCTTCTGAATCGTAACAGGCGTCGTATAAACGCCCTCTTCCGTAAAACGCGAAAAATCGGCAATGGCGAGGATATCCTCCTCGCTGGCCGCGGCAAGACTCCTGTCGTTTCCCCGGATCTCAACCCGCACCCTGTGCGGATACGGCTGGGCAGCCGTTATACCATCAGCAAAAACAGCATGCAAATCCACGCTGACAAAACGCTCCGGCAGCGAGGAAAAATTATTAAAAATAAACAGCATAATCGCCGCCACCAGGGACAGCGCCTTAGCCGGCCAGTTTGAGACCAGCCCCTCAAGGAAGGATTTATTTTTCGTCAAGAACAGCCTCCCCGGACGCCTGGGAATCCTCGCCCGTTTCCGGCGACACCGACATAAGGTCCTTAAGCCGCCGCGTCAGTTCCCGCACAGACAAGTCATACAGAAGATTCCCCTCATAAGCAAGAGACATCGCCCCGGTTTCCTCAGACACAATAAGAACCACCGCGTCGCTCTCCTCCACCATACCCAAAGCCGCCCTGTGACGCGTCCCGAAATTACGGCGGATATCCGGCTGATCCGACAACGGCAAAAAGCAGCCCGCCGCGACAATCCGTCCCCTCTCAATAATCACCGCCCCATCGTGCAACGCCGTATCGAACGCGAAAATCGTCAAAAGCAAAGCCGAAGAAATCTCCGCGTCCAGCCGCGTCCCCGTATCAATATAGTTCTTTATACCAACACGCCGGGGCATAACAATAAGCGCCCCCCTCCTGCGCGCCGAAAGCACCTCCGCCGCACTCACAAGAGCCTCAAACTGAATCGAAGTATCCTGATGCAGAAATTTAAACCAGTCCCCCTGCCCGATACGCGTAAAAATCTTCCTAAGCTCCGGCTGAAAAATAATCGCAAGACCAATCACCAACCCAGGAACCATAAAATTCAGCACCCACAGCAGCGTCCGCAAATTAAAGAAAAACGCCGCCCCATAAATCAAAACAATAAGCGACACACCCTTAACAAGCTGAACCGCCCTGGTCTGCACAAGAATCTGATAACTCTTATACACCAGAAAAGCCAGAATCAGAATATCCAGCCCCGGCAAAACTAAATCACGGATAAATTGTATCGTGGTATTCCAGTTCATCGCTATTAAATATATCGGATAGCAGCAAAAAAATCTATCGCGCGGCAGAATAAACTCACAGAAATTTTCAGGGCCCCGGAATTTGGGCACATTTTTTTGAGCGCGCTTCGCCCGCTCAAAAAAACCGGGCTTTCCACTCCAAGTCCTCGGAAAGCGCCGGAGGGCGCTTTCCTGTGGGCTTTCCGCTGCAATCCCTTGTGCGGCAGATCAGAATAAGGCCACGATTTTGCCAAAGGCAAAATCGTGGGCGCATAATTGCCTTTGGCAATTATGCGCTATAACCAGGCGGAGGCAATTTTTCCCTATGCGTACTATCAGCAACAGAACGTTTTTAGAGGTTCCCTCGGATTTCCGCAACGGAAATCCGAGAGCCGTCCCTTGTACCAGGCCGTACAAGCAATTCTGCAAAATTACATAAGCAATTTTGCAAGTGTTCTTTATGCAGAACGGTCGGTCCGGCTGCCAGCGGCAGCTCCAGGACATAATCGACTACGAAAACAGCAAAACCCCACAAAGAGTCCGCAATCCCCGTCATACAGATTTTTTACCGCTAAGTCGAAAACTGGCAAGGGCGAAGACGGGCAAGGCCGAAGAAGCAAAAAAAGGAAGGAAGGAATAGCTAAAAAAATTTTTTTGACTTCTTCGACTTCGCGGTTTAAAATCTTCCTAAAATTCCAGGAGCGCCTTCTTTACGTCCGCCGGGTGCGCGTCGATGAAATCGAGGGCTTTCTGTATGTCGGCAAAGGGAAACTTGTGTGTAACAAGGCCGCCGCCGCGCAGGGCGCCGGATTCCATAAGCCGGATAACGTTGGCAAACTGATAGGTCTGGAGCCGCGATCCCACGACGTTCAGTTGTTTTTTGACGATGGGAAGCGGCGCGATTTTCGCGAACTCCTCGGAAAAACTTAAAACCACAACCGTGCCAGCCGCGGAAACAACCCGGAAACTGGCTTCAAGCGTGGGGGTAAGGCAGGCGGCGTCAATGACCTTGTTGACACCCTCGCCCTTTGTCCATTCCTGTACAGCGTCCTCCAGCTTTACCTTTGCCGTATTTACGATAATATCCGCGCCCTGCGATTTGGCGAACTGGAGTTTCTCGTCAATAATATCGGAAACCATAACAGCCGCGCCCCGGATTTTCGCGAGTTTCAGAACAGCGATGCCGATTGGCCCCGCGCCCTGCACCAGAACATTATCGCCGGGGCCGGTATTGCCCCGCGCGTTGGCGTTCGCGCCGATGGTAAACGGCTCAATAAGAACAGCCTCCTCCCAGGGAAGGTTTTTGTCGAGTTTCAAAACCTGCTTTTCCCGAACCGTAAAATACTCCCGCATGCCGCCGTCTTCGTGAACGCCAAAAACCTTTAGCGTTTCGCAAACATTCGGCATATTGTGGCGGCACGCGTAGCATTTCCCGCAAAACCTGATGGGGTCGATTACTACGTGGTCTCCCGCGGCAAGCCCCGTTACCTCGGCGCCAAAATCCTCCACCACGCCCACGATTTCATGTCCCATAACACGGGGCAGTGTCGCCAGGGGATTTTTCCCGTGATACAGATGAACATCCGAACCACAGATGCCGACAAACTTCGGCTTTACCAGAACTTCGTCCGGCCGTGAAACTGCCGGTTTCTGGACTTCTTCCAGACGTAACTCCTTCGCTCCGTAAACTTTAGCGGCTTTCATACCTACCTCCATAAAGTATTCTGAAAAATTATATAATTCAAAAATCAAAAAATATTTACAAATATGACTATCAGGTTTGCTCCTTTCACACTATCCTGGTTTCAGGTAATTCCATATTTAAGGAGGAGCTGCCGCTGCGCAAGGGGCTGGCCGCGAAATTGCGAAGCAATTTCGCTCGCTGGGCGCGGCAGCCGGTGGTGATAGCTACGTGCACTGCGCTACGCTCCGCGCTTGGTGGCAAACCACGCAATTTTGTCCCAAAATTGCGTCCGCCGGGTTGTATGTGCACAATTGCCAACGGCAATTGTGCACCCAGGAAATTGCCAGCGGCAATTTCCTGGCCTGGTACGGAGCGGCCGCTGCGCAAGGGATTGGAGCGGAAAGCCCACAGGCTTTGCAGGGGCAAATCCGAGGACTTGGAGCGGAAAGCCCGGTTTTTTGCGCGAAGCGCAAAAAATGCGCCCAATTCTTTCCCCGCTCATTAATCCTTCTCCCAGCCCGAAGCCCGGCCCACCGCTTTTTTCCATCCCGCGTACAGCCGGTCGCGGACATCTTCCCGCATAGCGGGACTAAAACGCCGATCCTCCATCCATTCGGCGGAAAGCTCGTCCCTGCCCTTCCAGAAGCCCACAGCGAGACCCGCCAGATACGCAGCGCCAAGAGCCGTCGTCTCCACCGTGCGCGGACGGGAAACCTCCACGCCAAGAATGTCCGCCTGGAACTGCATGAGGAAATTATTCGCCGAAGCGCCCCCGTCCACCCGCAAAACAGAAAGATTGATCCCCGAATCCTGACGTATCGCCGCCAGCACATCCTGGGTCTGATAGGCAATCGATTCAAGAGCCGCCCGGATAATGTGGTTCCTATTCGTCCCCCGCGTCAAACCCAGAACAGCCCCGCGCGCGTACATATCCCAGTGCGGCGCGCCAAGCCCCACAAAAGCCGGCACAATGTAAACACCCCCGCAGTCCGCCACCTGCGAAGCAAAATACTCCGTCTCCGCCGCCGTCTGTACCAGCCCCAGCTCATCACGCAGCCACTGTACCACGGCCCCGGCTATAAAAACACTCCCCTCAAGAGCATAGGAAACCCCGCCATCCAGACCCCAGGCTATAGTTGTAAGAAGCCCGTTCGCCGACGAAATAAGCCTGTCCCCCGTATTCATCACCAGAAAACAACCCGTCCCATAAGTATTCTTCGCCATACCCGGCTCGAAACAGGTCTGGCCAAACAGCGCCGCCTGCTGGTCCCCCGCGATTCCCGCAATCGGAATATCAGGCCCGTCGAAAATCCCAGGAGCGGTATAACCAAAAATCCCGCTCGAAGCCCGCACCTCCGGCAGAAGATTCTCAGGAATCTTTAATTCCCCGCGGATATCCGCGTCCCAGCCCAACGAGCGAATATTATAAAGCATAGTACGCGAAGCGTTCGAGTAATCGGTCGCGTGAACCTTGCCCCCCGTCAGATTCCACAAAAGCCACGTATCAATCGTACCAAAAAGAAGCTCCCCCATAGCAGCCCGCGCGCGCGCGCCAGGGACATTATCCAGAATCCAGCGAATCTTCGTAGCCGAAAAATACGCGTCAGGAATAAGCCCCGTAGCCTCGCGGATATACGGCTCCCAGCCAGCCGCGCGCAGCCCGTCGCAAATATCCGCGGTACGCCGGCACTGCCACACAATAGCGTTGTACACCGGACGGCCCGTCTTCCTGTCCCAAACAACAGTCGTCTCCCGCTGATTTGTTATACCAATCGCCGCGATATCTTCAGGCGTTGCCCCAGCCTTCCCCAGCGCCTCCCCCATAACCGCGGCCTGCGACTGCCAAATCTCAAGCGCGTCATGCTCGACCCAGCCCTCCCTCGGATAAAACTGAGTAAACTCCCGCTGCGCCATACCGCGGATACGCCCCTCCCTATCAAAAAGAATCGCCCGCGAACTCGTCGTCCCCTGATCAAGGGCAAGAATAAATTTTTTCATACATCCTTCCCGGAAACTCCCACGCCATGAAGTATACGACTAAAAACAAAATTTGTCAGCACATATTCAAACCGGAATTTGGGCGCATCCGGCGCAAGGCGCCGGACCGGGCTTTCCGCTCCAATTCCTCGGAAAGCGCCAAAGGCGCTTTCCTGCGGGATTTCCGCTCCAATCCCTTGCGCGCGCACCAGCGGCTAAGAAGAAAAAATTTACCACGAAGTCGAA
>JAISAF010000499.1 GCA_031266855.1 Spirochaetales bacterium | reverse complement strand
TGCACGGCAATTATGCGCCTGCGAAATTGCCAGTGGCAATTTCGCAGACTGATTCTGAGCTGCCGCTCAAAATTGCGACCGCGCCCCGGAATTGCCTGTGGCAATTCCGGGAACTGGTTCTAAGCTGCTGCGCCAGGGATTGCAGCGGAAAGCCCGCAGGAAAGCGCCGAAGGCGCTTTCCGAGGACTTGGAGCGGAAAGCCCGGTTTTTTTGCGGAGCAAAAAAAGGCGCCAAAATTCCGAATTATATAAATGGGTTATTGAACAGCAACTAAAGAATTACTGGTCTGCCATCTCACCGGCGGACTCCCGTGTTCCCCCGAGCGCCGCCTGTAGGTACGCACTGGATTTCCACTTCTATATCATAGGTTTGATCCGACACAGCCTCCAGGGATTTGACGCCCAAAGGGAAAAAAAGGACTTTTTCCCCCATTTTCACAGGTATACTCTCCAGGGCCGACAGGTATTTCATCGGCTCCTCCGCGGGGGAAGAAATCCATACCTGGGCGCGGGCTACAAGGACAACCGAATCATCCGCGCCGGTATACGGAACAAAATCAGCAAGAATGACAATATTATCGCCAACAAGTTTTACACTAACGCTGCGGCCCGATACCGTACACTTCGAACTTTCAACCCTCCACACAGCGTCTTCCCCCGCTTCGGAAACGCGGGCGGCGATATTCAGGCTCAGTACCTCCTCCAGTTCGGTAAAAAACCCCTCCCCCGGCTGCTGCTGCGCAGCCCCGGCCCCCGGCCGCGAAACACCCGAAGGACTCCCGGCCTCCCCGGACGGATCTCCCATCCCCGCCGCGGGCCGCGCCCCCGCCTGCGCCGGCAAAGAAACCGGACTCTGGAAAAGCGCGCAAAGAAAAGAAACCGCAAAAAGCAGCCGCCTCATTGCCGGATGCCCCCGGAAGAATCCCCGGCCCGCAAAAAAACAGGCTCCCCATAAGACTGGAAATTCCGCAAATCCGGCAAACGGATTGTAACCTCCATACCGGATTCCTGCCTTTCCAGTATCTCAAGAAGCTGGTTCATATCCTTCATATTCTCCGCGTTTTCCACCTTCCGCGGCCCCTTCGCCGCCAGCGGCCTTTCAGTTTCCAGCGCCCCCCGGGCAAAAAAACTTAAAAAGATTCCACTGCCGAAAAAGAACAAAGCGGCGGCAGCGGCGGCGGCAAGCGGAAGGCTCACCCGCTTCTTCCACGGCGAAGGCCTCGCGGCAGACGACCTGCCAACCGCCGCCCTGACACGGGCGGAAGCCGCCTCCATATCAAGCCGGGGTTCCCTGGCCTCCCGCATCAGCCTCCCCAGCGAACGGTAGCGGGCAACTATCCGCCCGCAGGCCGGACACTCCGCACTATGAGAATCAATCTTCTCTTTCCAGGGAGAAGGAACCTCCCCATCACAGTACGCGGAAAGCAGCTCCTTGTCAGGGCACATTATAATTCCTCCGAATTTTGAAAAAACGCGGCAAGCCATTCCCTTGCCCGGAACACCCGAACCTTTACGTTACCTTCACTTATCTTCAGAATCGCCGCTATCTCCTTATACGGCAAATCCCCATATTCCTTCAGCACCAGAACCTCCCGCAATTTTCCAGGCATACGAAGAAGCGCCTCCTGAACCCGCAGCGAAGACTCTTTCCTTAAATATTCATTCTCCCCCGAATCCCCGGACTTTCCCTCTTCCAATGAAGAAACCTTTTTGTAAGCTGTAAACTCCCGGCGCCTGCGCTTCTCATAATTCAACGCGAGATTTCTCGCAACCCGGATAAGCCAGAATTTGGCATCGTCTACGGAAGGGAACCCCTCCGTTCTTTGATGAAGTTTTATAAACGCTTCCTGACAGATATCCTGCGCGGCCTCCGCATCTCCCGTCATTCGAACAAGAATTCTGATGAGCAACGAAAAAACGCCTTCATAAATTCTGTCAAAATCCTCTTCGGAACTCCCCCATACCATAGAAACAACGTATCCCCGTGATTTGTTACAAAGCCCGCCCGAAACGCTTCAAACCCGTTTCCAGCGGGTACCATCCGGCGAATCTTCAAGAAGAATACCCCGGCCCTTAAGTATATCACGGATTTCATCCGCGCGGGCAAAATTTTTCGCTTTCCTCGCCCCCAGCCGCTCCTGAATCAACGCCTCAATCTCCGAATCAAGCGCCTCCACCCCCCGCGCCTCCAGCAGATTCAGGCCCAGCACCCTGTCCATCCTCTGCATCGCGGCAAGCTTCTCCCCATCAGGAATATCCTGATGCTTCACCAGCGCCCACAGATCCGCCAAAGCCTTCGGCATATTCAAATCGTCCCCGATATCAGCCTCAAAATCCCGCAACAGCCCCGCGGCAGCCTCCCCAAACGAAGAATCCGCACAAGAGGAATCCCCCGCGGAAACAGACGAACCCCTGTCCAGCCGCGAAATCCTCTCCATAAGATTTGCCCGCGCGGAAGCCGCCGAAGCCAGCCCGTCGAAACTGAACTTAAGCTGGCTGCGGTAGTGCCCCCCCAAACAGAAATACCGGAAATCAAGCGGAGAAAACCCCTCCTCAACAAGCCTGTCAAGCGTAAGAAACCCGCCCCTGGACTTCGACATCTTACCCCTGTCCATAATAAGAAACTCGCCATGCAGCCAGTACTTCACCCAGGGGCACTTCCCCGTAGCCGCCTCGCTCTGAGCAATCTCATTCGTATGATGCACAGGAATATGATCAATACCCCCGCAATGAATATCGAACTGCTCCCCCAGATAGCGCATACTCATCGCGCTGCACTCAAGATGCCAGCCCGGATACCCCCGGCCCCACGGAGAATCCCACACCATCGTCTGATTCTCAAACTTCGACCTCGTAAACCACAAAACAAAATCATGAGGATTACGCTTCCCCGCATCCACCTCCACACGCGCCCCCGCCACAAGCCGCTGACTATCAAGAAGCGCAAGCCTCCCATACGCCGGAAACTTATCAATACTAAAATAAATATTACCACCCGCCTCGTACGTAAAACCCCGCTCCTCCAGCCGCGAAACAAGCCCAATCATCTCCGCAATATGATCCGTCGCCCTGCACACAACCGAAGGCCGCAGAATATTCAGCCTTTCCGTATCATGAAAAAAAGCCCCCGTAAACATCTCCGCGATATCCCACACACTGCGCCCCGACTCCCGCGCGCTCTTCTCCATCTTATCCTCGCCATCATCCGCGTCATCCGTCAAATGCCCCACATCAGTAACATTCATCACATGAGTCACCTCATACCCCGCGAACTCAAGCACCCTCCGCAAAATATCCTCAAAAATATATGTACGCAAATTCCCAATATGCGCATAATTATACACCGTAGGCCCACAGCCATACATCCCAACCTTCCCCGCCCGCACAGAAACAAAATCCTGAAGCTCCCGCCCCATACTATTATAAAACCGTAAATCCACTCTTGCCATCCTCGATAGTTTCGTAGAATATTTCCCAATAAGACTAAAAAATTTTCTCTAAAAAGTAAATATACATAAGGATACAAAAACAAATGAAAAAACGCAAGGCAGCTACCCCCTCCGCATATTGGCGCCTTTTTGGCGCTCCGCGCCAAAAACCGGGCTATCCGCTCCAAGTCCTCGGAATTGCCCATGCAATTCCTGTGGGCTTTCCACTCCTATCCCTGGCGCACCCACGGGCTTTTCGCGCTCCGCGCGCCCCAAACGCCCGTGGCCCCCGCGGACGGGGGCCACAATGAAAAACGCCCACGAAAACGGAATCCGCGAAAACGAACCCATGCGGCTGCACACCACCTTCAAAACAGGCGGCCCCGCCGAAATGTACGCCGAACCCCACAGCGCCGGAAACCTAATCTCGCTGCTATCACAGGCGCGGGACGAACGCTGCCCCGTATTCATCCTGGGCGGCGGCGCAAACCTTTTAGTCGCGGACAAAGGAATCCGGGGACTCGTCGTCAGCACCAGCCGGCTGCGCTCATACGCAATCGAAAAATCCGGCGAAACGTATTACCTGAAAACCCAGGCCGGCCTCCCCATCAGTGAAGCCGCCGCCATAGCCGCCGGTGAAGGGCTTACGGGCCTTGAGTTTAT
>JAISAF010000472.1 GCA_031266855.1 Spirochaetales bacterium | reverse complement strand
CAGGGAACAATGTTCAAATTGTTATGGATAGCGGGTATTCTTATTTGGAAGGAACTTTATATCCGAAGGAAAAAAAAATTGCGCTAACATGGCTCAATAGTTGGAACGACAACAAAAGTAACCCTGTGCTGGTTCCCTACGACCCCAAGGTGGGATACCGAAGCGTGAAGAGGACGACCTTCATCGGGAGCGCATCTTCCTCACCGCAGAATACCGCTCCCGCGCCGCAGAGTACCCTCAAAACCTACACCGTAACGGTCTACTACGAGCGCAACGGGGCAAGGCTGCCGCATTTCGCCGTGGTGCAGGCGTCTTCCCCCATGGAGGCGACAATGCTGGGCAGAATCGAGTGGGAGAATTCCGCTCTCGGCCAGTACAAGTACCTGAGCGCCAGCGTAAGCGGCGGTTTTTAGCGCAAAAAGCGTAAATAAACGCTCCGCCCGGCGTAGTCTCCAGACTACGCCGGGCGGGTTATATGCGCATAATTGCAAGTGGCGGGGATATGCCCGCACGCCTCTTAATCCGCCAGCGCGGCGGTAAAGGCGGCAGGTATATGGCGGGAAAAAATTACAAAGAAATTGTTATGAAAAAGCGGATGTTGTACGGAACAATGCCGCTAAGCAAAAGGAGAGAAAAGATGCGGAAAACATTATTGAAAGCGGCGGTTTTAGCGATGTCCACCCTTGTGCTGTACGGGTGCATTCTTCCCCTTTTCGTTTGGGCCGCCAGCGTCAGTCCTCCTCCCAAATGGCCCGGCATCGTGTACCAGGGGGAAGATGAGCCCCTGCTGGGAGGGACCGAATGGTTTTATTCGGATTCGAATAGAAACCGCCGCCGGATTACGTTCCTTTCGGACGGCACGTGGGTGGATAATACGGATGATACATTGAACGGCACATGGCAGCGGGTAGGGGACAACCTTCAATATGTTACTAGTGACGGGTATTTTTATGCGGAAGGATACTTATCCTTTTCTTCGACTAAGCCGTCTGAACATCACATTTGGGTAACAATGTACGATAGTTATCATAACGAAGGAGATCGGGAGACGCTGTACACCTATGACGGCTTTGTGGAGTCCGAGAAACGCTTTGCGGAGTCCCGAAGGGGTTCCTCCAGCGGGAGCGACTCTTCCTCGTCGCAGAGTACCGGCAAAAAATACACCGTAACGGTCTGGTACGAGATCCCTGGAGGAAGGCTGCCGTATATCACTATGGTGCAGGCGTCTTCCCCCACGGAGGCGACGATGCTGGGCAGAATCGAGTGGGAGAATGCTCTCGGTCAGTACTACAAGTACCTGAGCGCCAGCGCAAGTGAAGTTTTTTTTTAGCGCACAAGGCGTTCCCGGCTCCGAATATATCCGCCCGGCGTAGTTCTCAAGCTGCCGCCGCCACGATTACAGTCAAAGACCCCCGGCATAGCCGGGGGTCTTATCAGTTTATTAAGGACAAAACATACTATGATGATACCGAGTGTAACATGGCTTCCCGGAGAATAGCATTCATACGGGTCTGATAACCCCTCCCTTCACTCTGTAGCCATTCAATAACATCAGCATCAAGACGAACATTAGACTTGTTCGATAACCTTCCGGTTCTCTCACAAGTCTGGCGAATTTGCCGCAAAATGGCGGCAAATTCGGCTGTTTTTATATTGAAACCGTTTTCTAAGCTGTGGGGTTTCTAAACAGCTCTATTTACTATCTTCTTGATAGGCTTGTAGTTTGCCATATTTCGATAATGGGAAGGCTTCATCTGTGCCAGTTGCTCCTTAGTCAATTCCGGGGCATCTGAAAAATCGATGTTTTTGAAAGCCTTAATTTCCTCTATTCTCTTTTTCGTAATGCTCATTATATACCTCCTGCTCCATGGGAGTTGCTTTCCGTGCCGTGATTATTTGGGTGTCGCCGTCAGTTTTGTCTACAGTCACCACAAAAAGAATCAACCACCCCGCGCAAGCGGCGGGGTTGGTTGTTTTCGATAGGTATGGATTGTATCGCGGGTTTAATACCAGCATCATCCAACAATGCGGCAGAATCAAGAACCGCCGCAAGGGGCGGGACTGGTCGCAATTTTGCTTCGGCAAAATTGCTGCTCGTCCATGCAGCCTGGGTATTAAACCCGCTTGCCGGAATAACCGTATCACGGAGACGACCCCAACTGATGTAGCGGTCTTCATCTAGAGATGAATGATCCGCATTTTTTAACCGCGAAGTCAAAAAAGTCGAAGAAGTTTTCATTCAACTTACTCTGGAACCTGACCAGTTTAGCTATTTAAAAAGATAGACATTTTGTGTCTATCACCCTTTTTCCCTTTCTTCTTTTGCTTCTTCGCCCACGCCCTTTTGCTTCCTTGCCCTTGCCAGTTTTCGACTTAGCGGTAAGTTTTCTTTTGCGGTTACAGTATAATCATCTCTCGAATTGCGGGTCAAGTTTAGCGCTTGCGGCGGGGTATGGTTGATTTTCTGAAAAAAGAATTACGCTTCGTCTCAATAAAAAAGGAATACTGCCAGTAGGCCGGACGGAGCTTTTTCTAAGTGGAACTATTTTCCATGTATTTTACTTGCTATAAGGCAAAGGAAAAACAGGCTGGAATTCCGTTCTGGTGATTAATGGGCAGTTCTTCAATGCGCTACATATCCGGCGTTCCCGGCTCCGAATATATCCGCCCGGCGTAGTCTCCAGACTACGCCGGACGGGTGCTGGTCGCAAAATCGCGAAGCGATTTTGCGGGCCTGGTTTTATGGTCTTATGTTAGCCGCTGGTGCGCGCGCAAGGGATAGGAGCGGAAAGCCCACAGGAATTGCATGGGCAATTCCGAGGACTTGCAGCGGAAAGCCCGGTTTTTTGGACGCGCTTCGCGCGTCCAAAAAATGCGCCCGAAGACGGTCGCTTTCCAATGGGTATGGATTGTCGTGGACGCTCACCGCGTCCTGTGGAATGCGCCCAAAATCCGCCGTCCGCGATCCTCTTAATCCACCAGCGTGGCGAAATAATCTTCCGGCGTTTCGGCCCGGCGGATCATTTTCACGGAGCCGTCCTCTTTCAGAAGAAACTCGGCGCAGCGCAGTTTCCCGTTATAGTTGAAACCCATCGCGTGTCCGTGAGCGCCGCAGTCGTGGATCGCGACAAAATCGCCAATGCCGGTTTTTGGGAGCTTCCTGTCCACGGCGAATTTATCGTTATTCTCGCACAGGCTGCCGGTAACATCATAGGTTTCGCTCAGGGGCTGGTCTTCCCTGCCGAGTACCGTAATGTGATGATACGCGCCGTACATGCCCGGCCGCATCAGATTAGCCATGCAGGCGTCAAGGCCGAGGTAGCGTTTGTAAATATTTTTTTCGTGGATAACCCTGGCAACCAGAAAGCCATACGGCCCGGTAACGCAGCGGCCATTTTCCATAAAAATCCGCAAGGGGTCAAGACTGTTTTTTGTGATAATCCGCTCATAGGCTTCGCGGATACCCCGCGAGACATACAGGAGATCCACGGGAACGCTTTCGGGTTTGTAGGGGATGCCCACTCCGCCGCCCAGATTGACAAACTCCAGTTTAATCCCTGTTTCCCGGTATATCTCCACAGCCAGTTCAAAAAGAATTACAGCGGTTTCTATAAAATAATCAGGATTCAGTTCGTTGGAAGCAACCATTGTATGCAGGCCAAAGCGCATAACGCCTTTCTTCCGGGCCAGGGTATAGCCCTCAAGGATTTGCTCCCGCGTAAAGCCGTATTTTGCCTCTTCGGGTTTGCCAATAATCGCGTTGCCGCCCTTCAGCGGGCCGGGATTGTAGCGCATGCACAGCAGTCCCGGAAGCCCCGCGTTTTTTTCCAGGAAATCAATGTGGCTCAGGTCGTCCAGGTTGATAATGGCGCCCATCGATTTCGCCCTGACAAACTCCGGCGCGGGAGTATCATTCGAAGTAAACATGATTTCCTCGCCCGGAAGCCCCGCTTTTTCCGCCAGAAGAAGTTCCGGCAGCGAGCTGCAATCGGCCCCCATACCCTCGTCCCGGAGGAGCCTCAGAATATGGGGATTCGGCAGCGCCTTGACCGCGAAAAAGTTTCTGAATCCCCCCGGCACCCATTCAAACGCGGCGCGGAAACTCTGCGCTTTCCGCCTGATGGATTTTTCATCGTAGATATAAAAAGGCGTGGAATATTTTTCCGCCATCGACACAGCAAGTTCCCTGGTAAAAGGCAGTAATTTTCTGTTCATGGACAGCAGGGTACAGAAAAGTTACAGAAAAAACAATAGGGAGAGGGCGTATCCCCGCCTCTGGCGGGGCCGGGCTCTGCGCTGCAAGTCCTCGGATTTGCTTATGCAAATCCTGTGGGCTTTCCGCTTCGATCCCTTACGCGCGCCCAGCGGCAGCAGACCAGGAGTTTTTTTTGCGCAGCCAAAAAAACACCGGGGGGTAAATCACGCGATTTTGGGTCGCAAAATCGCGCCGCGGGGTATACACCCGGA
>JAISAF010000315.1 GCA_031266855.1 Spirochaetales bacterium | reverse complement strand
CCCCCCCCCCCCCCCCCCCCCCCCCCCCCCAAAGGCTCATGGCATAAGGAGTTATGCGCATGTTAGGCGAAATAGAAGTTAAGACTGTAAAAATACCGGAAAAAATCATTTCGTGTTACCTGCCGGGAAGTAAAACACAGTTTCGGAAAAATGTCAAGCGGTATTTTAACAGCAGTATTTTTAAAAATGAAAAAAATCACCACGAAGCCGAAGACTGGTAAGGGCGAAGACGGGTAAGGGCGAGAAAGTAAAGAAAGGAAGAAAAGATCTGCGTTAGATATTCGCTTGACAAGTTATACAGAAAAGTTATACACTAAAATCATGGAAGGACGCAAAATCGTATGGGATCAGGACAAGGCGGCGGAAAACCTGAAAAAACACCATGTCAGTTTTGATACCGCCGCTCTGGTGTTTCTTGATCCCTCACGCATTGAGCGCCGCGATGATTCCGAAAATAACACGTCCGCAGAAGATCGCTGGCAAACCCTGGGCGTGGTTGGAAAAGTCTTTTTTGTAGTTTATACGGAGTGCGTAAACGAGGCGGAAACCCGTATAATCACCGCCCGCGCCGCAAGTAAAGCGGAAAAAAGGAGTTATTATGGGAATGACGAGCGTAACATTAAAGGCTGGACAAAGGCCGACTAAGGAAGAACTGAAAAGAGCAAAAAAAGAATACCGGGAAGCAAAAAGGCTTCCCCCGGTTTATGACCCCGAATGCCCGCCCTCCACGCCGGAAGCCCTTGCCGAATTTGCGGCCATGGCGCGGGAGCGCAAAAGAAACAGGCGTAACCCTTTGCCAATAGTGGCGCTTCGCATCCAGCCCGATGTACTGGAAAAATATAAAGCCCTTGGACGCGGATATTCAGGCATAATGGCGGACGTGCTGAAACTCGCTGTAGATAATCCGGAGATCCTCTCAAAAGCCCGCGGGTAAACCCCGGACCCGGAAATTGCCAGCGGCTTTGCAAGGCTGGAGCCTTGCTTCTAATACGGCGTAGTCTGGAGACTACGCCAAGCGGGGCTCACCGCCTCCACGCTTTCAGTCCGCGCTCACGCTTGCGGTTTTGGAATCAGGCCCGGAAATTGCCAGCGGCGATTTCCGGGGCGCTGCCGCTGGGGCGCGCGCCAGGGATTGGAGCGGAAAGCCCACAGGAAGCGCATGGGCGCTTCCGAGGACTTGGAGCGGAAAGCCCGGTTTTTTTGAGCGGGCGAAGCACGCTCAAAAAAAGGCGCCCATTATAAATCCGTTATTTGGCCCTGAATGCGTGGTGTGTGCGGTTTACTTTTTGGATGTAAAGCGGTATTATACTTTTTGGAATTGTGTATGACTGGCGCTAAAACTTTTGTTATTGATACGAATGTCCTCATTCACCGGCCGGACGCGCTTTTGAGTTTCCGTGATTCGGAGATTGTTGTTCCGCTGTGGGTGCTGGAGGAGCTGGATAAGCTGAAGGTGTATAGCGATGAGCGGGGGAGGAACGCGCGGCACGCGATTCGGTTTCTTGATGAGGCGTTGCGCAGGGGGCGGCCGAAGGAGGGGGTTAGGCTGGATAATGGGTCGGTGCTGTTTATTGCTTTGATGTATGCGAAGAATCCGGGGATCGATTTTTCTTCGGATTCGCCGGATAACAAGATTATTCTGACGGCGTATGATTTGCAGCAGAAGGGGAAGACTGTTTTTTTTGTGTCGAAGGATATTAACGCGCGGGTTAAGGCTTCTTCTATTGGTATCCGGGCGGTTGATTACGAGAAGCAGAAGGTTTCCATTGATAAGCTGTATGCGGGTTATATTGAGGCTGAGGTTCCGGCTGGGTCGTTTGAGGCTTTGCGTGATACGGGGGTTTTAAGTCCGCGGGAGGAGCCGTCGCTTCAGGGGCCGGGGGGCGGCCAGCTTTTTCCGAATGAGTTTGCTGTTGTGCGCCGCAGGGGGGAGGAGGCTGTGCTGCTGGCGCGCTGGGAGCAGGAGAAGAAGGAGTTTCAGCTTTGTCTGCGCGACGGGGAGCCTGTTGCCGGGGTACGGGCGCTTAATATTCAGCAGCGTATGGCGTTTGAGCATCTTCTGGATCCTGATGTGGAGCTTGTAAGTCTTGTGGGCAAGGCGGGGACGGGGAAAACGCTTCTGGCAATCGCGGCGGGCCTGCGTATGGTTATTGATGATCAGCAGTATTCCCGTGTGCTTGTTTCCCGGCCTGTTGTGCCGCTGGGGAAGGATATAGGTTTTCTGCCTGGGCCGAAGGACGAGAAGCTTTCGCACTGGATGCAGCCGCTGTTTGATAACCTGGATTATATTTTAAGTGTGTACAAAAAGCCTATGCTGAAAACTACCGAGCAGCTTATGGCCAGTAAGCATATTGAGCTTGAGGCGATTGCCCATATCCGCGGGCGTTCGCTGCCGGGGCAGTATATCATTATTGATGAGGCGCAGAATCTTACGCCGCATGAGATCAAGACGATTGTCAGCAGGGCCGGGCAGGGAACGAAGGTGGTTTTAACGGGGGATCCCTACCAGATTGACAGCCCGTACCTTGACGCGAATTCCAATGGGCTTTCCTACCTGGTGGATGTGTTTAAGGGGCAGAAAATTTTCGGCCATGTAACAATGCAGAAATCGGAGCGCAGCCGTCTCGCGGAGCTTGCGGCGGAGCTTTTGTAGATGGTTTCCCTCTGTAAATGGTTTCACAAAATGGTTTCACAGAAGATGGTTTTGTAGATGATTCCCTGGAAAAAGACGTTTTACGCGGTTCTCGGCGCGGAATTTCTGGCGATTGCGGGTTTTGGGACTTCCACGCCGATTATTCCGCTTTTTTTGCAGGACCTGGGCGTATGGGATAAGAGTTCCCTGAATATATGGGTTGGCGTGGTGAACTTTGCGAGTTCTTTTTCTCTTGCTTTTATGGCGCCGATTTGGGGGAAACTTGCTGATTCCTATGGCCGTAAGTCGATGCTGCTGCGCGCTATGGCGGGCGGCGGACTAATCGTGTTTCTTATTGGTTTTACGCGCAGTCCCTGGCAGTTTCTGACGCTTCGTGTTTTTCAGGGGGCTGTGGCGGGAACCATATCCGCGGCGAATGTTCTGGTCGCGGGCGCCGTGCCGGAGGAGGAGGTTGGGTTCCGCCTGGGGCTTTTGCAGACAGGTATCGCTTTGGGGAACAGCCTGGGGCCGCTCGCGGGCGGGTATCTGGCGGAGGCGTTTGGCAACCGTTTCGCGTTTTTTATAACATCCCTTTTGCTTGTTGCCGCGGCTTTGATTGTGCATTTCTGGGTAAAGGATCCTTTTATTTCAAAGCGGCGGGAAAAATTCGGAATGCGCAGCCTGATTCCCGATTTCCGGCCCCTTGCCGAGTCGCGGACTATTCTGACTTTGGTGATTCTGGCGGGGCTTATCCAGATGGGCATTTCCTTTGTTTTGCCGGTTCTGCCGCTTTATGTACAGCAGATTACGAATGGCTATAAAGTGGCTTCAACAACCGGGCTTATTATCGGTGTAAGCGCCCTGGCGTCCGCTGTAGCCTCGGCCCTCGCAAGCCGGATCGCTTCCCGCATTGGATATGTGCGGCTTCTTTTTTTCAGTTTCTTTCTGGCGGCGGTATTTCATGTACCTCAGGCCTTTGCCTGGTCCGGCGGTTTTCTCCTGGTTTTCCGTACGCTGATGGCGGTTATGCTGGGCATGGCAATCCCCCTCATAAATATTCTTTTAGCGCAAAACACCGAAAAGTCCAGGCAGGGATCAATTTACGGTCTGGCTTCGGCGATGTATGCGATGGGACTCGCGGCAGGGCCTATGATAAGCGCCGTTGTCGCCATAGGCGCGGGATACAAAGCCGTTTTCCTCTGCGCGGCCCTTATTATGGCTGGTTCGGCGTGGCTTACGCGCAGATCGCTAAGAAACCTGTAATGTCCGGTTCCGTTAAAAAGTTTTGGGCGCCTTTTTTGCAGTCAGGGAATTTGCTCCCCAAATTACCAGACTGCAAAAAAACGGGCTTTCCGCTCCAATTACTCGGAGTTGCCAATGCAAATCCTGTGGGCTTTCCGCTCCAATCCCTGGCGCGCGCCCAGCGACAGCCGCACATATGTGCGGCCGGCAAGTTATGCGCAATTTGCTAAAGCAAATTGCGCATAATGTATTTCAGTACACACAGGCGGCCCAAAAACGCCGCGCAGGAAGAATTGCCGCACGGTAATTTTATGGCCTTATTCTGAGCTGCCATCACCACGGGCTAAGCGATACCGAAAAAGCAAACCGTAAAAAACACACCGCGATTAATTGCGTATAACCAGTTTGAAGATTTCTAACCGTGAAGTCGAAGAAGAAATGCTGCAATCTTTTTTACCGCGAAGCGGTAAAAAAGATTGCAGCGGATAGCCCGGTTTTTTGCGGCTGTGCCGCAAAAAGTGCGCCCAAATTCTAAATGAGTTTGTGAACAGGCTCTTAAAAACCTGTAATGTCCAGTTCCGTTAAGAAATTTTTCGCGCCTTTTTTTATGGCTTCGGAGGCCAGATTAAACTTGAATCCGATAAAAACTCCCAGGCCCGCGTGAACGGCATCGTGGATAAAATTGGTTAGCAGCCGGAGGTAGGCGTTTCTGTTTATTTCATGGGAACCTGTTGTGCGCAGGACGAAAATGCCGAACCCTTCTGCTTTGGCAAGGAGCGCGAGCTGTCGCATAACAAGGGGGAAAAGGGTTTTGATAAGCGAAAAATACTTCGCGTGGTACAGTTCGTCCCTTTCTACAAGGTAGTGAATCTGTTTGTTTTTGTCCCGGACGAGGACGCCGCGCGCGTTTCTGCGTTTGGGGATAAAGTTGAAAATCAGGCTCTGGACGGCGCGCATGCCGAGCACCCGCGACAGGGCGAAATAGAAAAACAGTATGCCAAAAAGATTCCGGGTAAAACCGTCAACCTTCTTACCCGCCGCCGAGGCGTCCTTCAAAAACCGCAGGATATACTCCTGAATAATTTTTTCTGTCTGGGATGCCGTTTTGCCCGCGGAGTTATTCAGGGAATCCCTGATTTCTTCCAGAGAGCCGGTGATGATGGCGGCGGTACGCAGGGCGCGCTCGCGCAGAATATTGCCTTTTATCGTGCGGATGTATTTTCGCAGGTTCTCCCTGGCAGTATCGGAAAACGAGCGCATTTTTTTTCTTTCCAGGAATTTGCCAAGACCGGGTGTCAGTCCCGAATTGCGGTAAAAACCGGCGTAGTATTCCTCCAGTTCCTTACAGAAAATTTCCACATGGGAGATTCGCGGCTGGCTGGCAATGTAATGCTTGATAAGGTTTCTCGAGTTTTCGTCCATGTCAAAGCCGTCGGGAATATCGGAAAGGATTTTTTTCTGAAGCAGCTCGCAGCTTTCCAGCAGTTTGACCCGTATACTGCCTTCCAGTGACAGGGAATTGTGGAGAAGATCCAGCGAAGGTTCGTGGGGGATAAAGGCGATATCCTTGACGTATTTCAGGCTTCCCGGATTCAGGCGCAGTTCTTCCTGCACATAACGGTTGTAATTTTCGATAACCTGGCGGGGGTTGAAACCGCTGACCTGGACAAGGGAGTATTTATTGTGCCAGAAAAAAATATGTATATCCGGCGCGACTTCCAGCGCGGCTTTTATATAGCCGCCCGCGGAAACATGGGAAGTAGGCTCCGCGTTGGTTACAAGGAGAAGATTATTTGTGAATGGAAGAAAGCTCAGGTTTTCTTCCTGGCCTATTCCCGCGGGGAGGTCGTATATAAGAATATCGTAACGCTTGTCCAGTTCCCCGGCAAAGGATACAAAAATACTGGAAAGCAGTTTCGCGCTTTGCCCCCGTTTCAGTTTTGGCCGGGGAAAAAGCAAATCGAGATTCGTAAATACCGGCAGTATATAGTCATCAGGCAGCGAGGGGCCGTCCTGTATTTCCTCCTGAACCCGCGAAAGTTCTTCCTCGCTAATATCCAGAATCGTCGCTATGTTCGACAGGGGATCCAAATCGCACAGCGCTGTTCGTATTCCGAGCTTTGCGTAATACACAGCAAGATTAAGGGCCGTGGTGGACTTCCCAACGCCGCCCTTTCCTGATCCTACGGCAAAGGATTTTGCCTTCAGCGGGGAGAACGCCGTGTCTTCCTCCTCCGGGTTATTATCTGCCAGGCTGTTATTTTTCATTTAACCGTTAGTATATCATATAAACTCCCTTACAGCAATTCTCCGTTTCAACATTCTCAACAGCCTGTCCAAAAAACCATTCGGAATTGGGGCGCATTCCACAAGGCGCGTCAGCGCCCACGATAATCCAATACTTATCGGAAAGCGACTGTCTTCAGGCGCATTTTTTTGTCCGCGTGTGCGGACAAAAAAACCAGGCTATTCGGGGGTTCCGTCCGGTCGCTCCGCGACCGGACCGCTACGCGCCCCTACTATCCCTTGCGCCGCGGCAGCTCAGAAATAGGCCGCTAAATTGCCACAGGCAATTACCTGCCCGTAACCAGTCGGTCGCAATTTTTCTGGGGAAAATTTGCGTGGTTGGCCCCCGTGCACAGCGCGTAACGCGCTGTGCACGTCTTTATCACCACCGGCTGCCAGCGGCAACTCAGAACTATTCCCGGAAATTGCCGTCGGCAATTTCCGGGAATAGTTCTGAGTTGCCCGCGCATAATTGCCGATGGCAATT
>JAISAF010000281.1 GCA_031266855.1 Spirochaetales bacterium | reverse complement strand
TTTTTTCAGTTTTGGGCGATAGTGGACTTGAACCACCGACCCCCTGCGTGTCGAGCAGGTGCTCTAACCAAACTGAGCTAACCGCCCCAAAACAGTAGAACTGTTCGCGCCTTTCGTCTGCGAACAGAACGGAATCCGCCGTTATTCCCGCGGCAAATTCCATAAGACCTCACCGGAAGCTTACCGGGCAAATCAATCAGACTTGTTCGATAACCTTCCGGTTCTCTCACAAGTCTGGCGGATTTGCCGCAAAATGGCGGCAAATCCGGCTGTTTTTATATTGAAACTGTTACCGAAGTTGTTTAGAAACTGAGGTTTCTAAACAACTCTATTTAAGAACTATATCATTTATCAAGAGTCATGACAATCCTTTCAAGTACTTTCTTCCGGTCAAGGGGTTTTACGATATAGTTTTTGGCCCCGCTTAAAAGGGATTTTTTTACAAGGTCCTGCTTACCCAAAGCGCTTACCATAATGACTTTCGCGTTTTTATCGAACTCAATAATCTTTTCCAGAGCCGTTATGCCGTCCATCTTCGGCATGGTAATGTCCATTGTAACAAGATCTATATTAGGAAACAACTCCTTATATTTTGTCACACCTTCTTCCCCGTCGCCGGCTGTAGCAACAACCACAAATCCTTCCGAAGTCAGGATCTGCCCCATCTGTTTGGTTACGAACATTGAGTCGTCAACCACTAAAACCCGGTATGCCTGCCCGTCTACACGCTGGCCTTCGGGCTTCCTTTCGTTCAGACTCGGAAAATCTGATTTCGTTTTCATTCCTGCATTCCCCTTCTATTCCTAATTCCGTTCCCGGATAGCGACATTAATTTCAATTTTGCCGCAGGAGAGTTTCATTGGCACAATCAGCGCTTCAACTGAGGAACTCGACACTTCCATATTCTCTCCGGTAAACAGGGCCGGAGGCGTCAAATCAAACTTGAAACCTAAATCATGCAGTTTTGTAACAGCCTGGGCCGTGATCATATTGGCAAGCTCCTGAATAGTCGCTTTTGCCAAATCGTCCATAGTGGTGAGGTTCTCACCGTTCATAAGTGAAGCGATACCAATTGCCGTTTCCTTGGTCATGTCAAACAGTACCCGGCCTTCAACATCGCCTGCCAGTCCCACCAGAGCCGCGACACCAAGAACAGGTGTCGAAGTAGACTTCAGGTACAATTCTCCACGAACTACCTCGCTGCCAAGAACTTCTTTCAGAATATTGTACGAAGCTTCCACAAAAGGATTAATGTATTCAACTCTCATCTTTTTTCTCCTGCAATTTTATAGAAACTGTCTTCACGACTTTTTATAACTCGATCGGGCGTTTTGTATGGGTTCCCAGTGCGACGAATCCAGCGGCCGTTCATTGTCGCCCAGAACAAGAACCCCTGTGGGTTTAAGTTTCTCGTAAAACCCTGTTAGTAACTTCCGCTGGTTTTCAGGGCTGAGGAACGACAGCATATCGCGTGCGACGATTATGTCCAGATCAGGAAGAGTATTGGAGTGCATGGCATCATGGTATTCAAAGAAAATTTTATTCTTAAAATCCGTCTGAAAACCCGTGCCGTTTTTGCCTGTAACAACGTAAAGTTTCAGATATTCAGGGATATCCGCCTCATTGAAAAGCAGATTCGCCGCTGTCGAAATGGCAATAAGGTCATTATCGTTTGCCCACAGTTTTATTATGCGGTTTGAATATTTTTTGCTTAGGATAGCCGCGAGGCTGTATGACTCATAGCCTCTTCCGCATCCGACATTCCACGCGTTGACGATTTTCCCGCCGGATTCCCCTAAAACGCGGGAATACTGGACAGCGAGGTTTTCATTCCAGAACCTGCCGGTATCGGCTGAATAGAAATTGGAAAGATAGGTTTCCGCGTCCTCCACCGCTTTAAGCTGTATATCCGCGCCCTCTCTCTGCCGCAGATCCTTCCATTCGCTAAAGCGCCTGAGAAACCACTCCTCATTCAGGGGCGTTACATAGAAACCGCGGAACGTCTTGAGCGTATCGCGGATAAAATCCCTTTCCGGCTCCGCGCCGCCTGCCGGACTCTGGACATAGCCCGCGGCGGCAGGCGCGGCCTCCTCGTGCTGATATCCGGGGTCTCCCGGAGGAAGCGGGAGGTCTCCCTTCCTGGCGCCTTCCTCCCTGGCGCAGATACTTTCCGCGTTCAGGATTATATAAAGCCTGCCGCCGTTCTCCACAACGCCCTGAATGTACTTGATGTTGATATCGCCAAAAATAGGGTGCGGAGGCTGAATATCTTTGGAAGAGATGCCGATTACCTTGTCGATGGAATCCACGACAACACCCAGGACATTCTCTTCCAGCCTCAGAATAAGGCCGTTTTCCGTATTGGTGAGGGGGCCATCCTTTGGAACCGGCAAATGAAAAAGAATTCGGAGGTCAAGTATCGAAATAATATCGCCCCGCAGGTTATAAACGCCCCGGACATAGGGATAGGAATTCGGGACATAGGTAAAATTGCTGAATTTGGCAATTTCCTTGACTTTCATAATATCGATGCCGTAATCCTTGCCTCCCAGCGAGAAGGTTACCATTTTAAAATCGACCAGAGTGCTTCTTTCCGCACCTTCTTTCTGTTCCTGTTCCGCCCTATCCAGGACAAGAGATCCCGCAGCACTGCTCATCCCATTACTCCTCGCATAAACATTTTACCGCATTGACGCTTCACGGCGGCCCCGCTCCTCTATTTCGCGCTTCATACCAAGTTCCAGAAGCTGGGGAACATCGATAATAAGCGAAACAGTACCGTCTCCGGTAATATTCGCTCCGGCAATCCCAGGAACATTGGTAAACTGATCCCGCAGGGGCTTTATAACAACGTCCTCTTCGCCAATAAGGGAATCAACAATAAGTCCCATTTTTTCCTCGCCGTTTCCCACGATAACCACAAAATAGTATTCCTTGTTTTCCTCGGTGGATATACGGAAGAGGCGGTTCAGCCGCATCAGGGAAATCACATCATCGCGGACATTAAAAACCTCGTAATTATCAAGGATTTTTATATCAGAGGGTTTAATCCGGTGGCTGTCGATAACGGAAGTGATGGGTATGGCGTACTTTTCGTTTCCCACCCGGACAAGAAGCCCCTGAATAATGGCAAGGGTAAGAGGCAGTTTTATAATAAACCTGCTGCCCCTGCCCCGTTCGGAAGCAATGCTTACCGTGCCGTTTACCTTGCCAATCATGGTACGAACCACATCCAGGCCGACGCCGCGTCCGGAAATATTGGTTACGCTTTTTGCCGTGGAGAATCCCGGTTCAAAAATCAGGTTAAAAGCCTCTACGTCCGTCAGGTTCTTTGAGGGGTGGATAAGGCCCTTTTCCACGGCCTTTTTGCGTACCGCATCAACGTCAATGCCTTTGCCGTCATCGCACACCTGAATGACAATCATATTGCCTTCATTGCTCGCTTTCAGGAGGATGGTTCCTTCCTCCGGCTTTCCGGCGGCCACGCGCGCCGCGGGTTCCTCAATACCGTGGTCAATGGAATTACGCACGCAGTGGATAAGCGGATCAAGGAGATCGTCAATAACGGATTTATCGAGTTCGGTATCCTCGCCCTCAATAACAAGGTTGATTTTCTTGCTTAAGGACTTGGAAAGGTCCCGCACAAGCCGGGGGAAACGGGAAAAAATCTGGGCAATGGGAACCATGCGGATACGCATAACCCCTTCCTGAAGCTCCCCGGTAATGCGTCCCAGGTTTTGGGCCGTACTACGGAACTTAACAACAGCGTTTTTCAGATCTCCTTCAAACCCGTCAAAAAGGGTAAAAATGTCGCCGTACTTTTCCAGTAAATCTTTGCGCACATCATTTACGGTCTCCCCCTTTTGAATGTTCTCCAGATACAGGGGCAGAGAGTCAAAGAGTGATTTCAGCCGATCCGAATAGGTTGTCTCCGAAGCCGCCAGAGTTGAAAGAATTTCCGTAAACTGATTCGAGATTTGGTTAAAGGCCGCTTTCGCGATAACGGTTTCGCTGACAAGATTCAATAGATTATCGATCCTGCGCGAATCAACCCTGAGAAGCGAACCCTGCTGGCCCGCGGAGGGTTTGTGCTGCTGCGGAGCTTTCTCCCCAGGCGGAGAAGCCGCCACGGCCTCAGCGGCGGGAGCTTCCGGCTCCCCGTCCGCCGACGCCTCCTCCTCCGTATCGGGAACGGCTTCCACGACAGAGACGGCCGCTGGCGCTGGCGCCGCCGCCTTTACCGCCGGTGCGGACGCCGCCGCAGGAGCCGCGGGCGCGCTACCGGCCTTCGCTATATCCGTTATGGAAGATTCCAGAATAACATCGGGCATTGCCAGTTTCCCGGAAATCTCATCCGCAGAGTTTGTGGAAGCCAGATAGTATATTACTTCGGGATAAAAAGTATCTTCATAGAGTTTTTCAAAGTCGGGTTCGGTTTTCAATACCTGCCCCATCGCTTTTAAGGCAGCGAAAACCTGAATGCCGCCGACGGTATTCATGGGATTCGCTTCGTCAAATTTTACCTTAACAGCGTAGAGGGCATGCCCGCCCGCGGCCTCTTTCAGTTCCAGAAGTTCGTATTCCGACAAACGCGAAGCGGATGATGCCGCGGCGGGCGCGGCTGGAGCCGGGGCTTTTGGCGCCGGAGCCTTGGGAGCCGCCGCCTTTTTTTCGCCGCCCAGACAGGCTTCGAGTTTCGTCTTTACGGCGGAAATATCCTCGCTATAGACTTCGCCATTCTGCCGTGATTCCAGCATTGCCTTAATAATATCGATGGAGGCAAGGGTCGTATCGACTATATCGCCCGATGAAGTAAGCCTTCCCGAACGGATTTCATCCAGAACATCCTCAAGCAGATGAGTAAATTTCTGGAGTTCCATCATTTGAACGGTCCCGGCGCCTCCTTTCAGTGTATGAGCCGCGCGGAACATCTCGTCAATGGCTTCCTTATTGGAAGGATCATTCTCAATAACAAGAATGTTCTCCTCCATCTGATCGACCTGACCTTCGGCTTCCGCAAAAAAATCTTTCAGGAGTTCTTCGTTATTCGGATCAAGATAGTCACTCATATTATTTAATAATAAAGGCTGAACAGGCAAGAGTCAAGAGGGCGCAATGCTCAGTTTAGACTCATAGTGAGGGCGATAACACAAACAGGCGGGGCCCGTCAGTGAAGAAAAATGAGGTCTCCTCCCGGGGGGCGGCCCTCCTCATTTTTCTTCACTGACACCCGCTACAGATGCATGAGACTAATACAGCTTGCTTTTTAGGGGGTTACTGGCGGTGAAAACATCCAAATTGTTTACAATTTGGATGTTTTTTTATTTTTGAAAGATGCCTGTTTGAAACCGGGAATTGCTGAAAGAGGGCGCAATGCTCTGTTTAAAGCCCGTTCAATAACTCATTTATAATTCGGAATTTGGGCGCATTTTTGGCGCAAAGCGCCAAAAACCGGGCTTTCCGCTTCAATCTTTTGGCTACGCCAAAAGGATTTCCGCTACAATCCAGGATGCATGGGCGAGCAGCGAATTTGCGACTGCAAATTCGCGACCAGCCCCTTGCGCGGCTCAGGGGTTTCCCGCTCGGCGTAGTCTCCAGACTACGCCGTGTTAATTTTAAAAAGTGCCTGGCGCCTTTTTAGCCGCAAGCGTGGACGCTTGCTTCTAAATCCGGCGTAGGCGGAGCCTGCGCCGAACAGAATTTTTTTGACTTTTTTCCGACTTCGCAGTAATTTTTTTCCTTCAGACTGTAAAAGAATCTTGGTACTGAAAAAAGTAAACGCTACCGCCCTGTTTTTTGTCCCGGTTCCGCTTGTTTTTTATCCGGTTTCATACTATGGTTTTCTTATGACCCTTACGATTGACGTAAAAAATTCCGGCGTTCTTACCCTTCCGCGGGACATGGAACGGCTTGATCCGCTCCGTGTTACCACCTGTGAACAGGTTTCCCCGGCTCCTGTCCTCAAAATTGACCGAAGCGGAAGATACGCTTTCGTAC